>CAZHCP010000053.1:0-12103 GCA_964531015.1 uncultured Muribaculaceae bacterium | reverse complement strand
GTAATATTAAGAAATTGTTTTTATAAAGATATGTAACATTATTACGGGTGTAGTAAAATTGTTTTTGATAGAAATTTAAAAAAGTGTTATAATAAATATAGAGAAAGACCCGAGCTAAGAAACAAGCGAAAGGGAAATGATGGATAAACTGCAATTTCATAATGACCTTAGAAGGTTAATTGAAATTATACCGCCGAAAATCGTTGAGGCGTTGAAGCCTTATAATTTGGACGAGGCGATAGAGTTGGTTCTTGACTTGGGCAGAGTCGGCGAAATTCGTAACTCCGACGGTAAAACTTATTGTATCGGCAGTGAGCCGATTACGGAAGAAGATATTGAATATATTACTTCGCATATTCCTCCTTTTACAAGTGATAATCGTTCGGGTATTGCGGGTACTTTACACAGAATAAGTGCAATTAAAAACAGGCAGGGAAAAGTTGTCGGTTTAACGTGCAGAATAGGCAGAGTTGTGACAGGCACTATTGCTTGTATAAAAGATTTTGTTTTACAAAATAAAAGCATATTGTTTTTGGGTCGTCCGGGGGTCGGTAAAACAACAAAATTAAGAGAAATTTCAAGGCTTGTTGCCGATGAACTCGGAAAAAGAGTCGTTATTGTCGATACTTCAAACGAAATTGCAGGTGACGGTGATACTCCTCATCCTGCTATCGGAAGAGCAAGAAGAATGCAGGTTTCCCAGCCGATTTATCAAAAAGATGTTATGATTGAAGCCGTTGAAAATCATACCCCCGAAGTTATCGTGGTTGACGAAATAGGTACGGAGGAAGAAGCACAAGCGGCAAGAACGATTGCAGAACGTGGCGTTATGCTTATTGCAACGGCACACGGCAACACATTGGATAACCTGATTAAAAACCCGATTTTATCGGATTTGGTCGGCGGTGTAAGTTCCGTTACTTTGGGGGATGACGAAGCAAAACGCAGAGGTTCGCAAAAAACGGTTTTGGAACGTGAAAAGCAACCGACTTTTGATATAGTAATCGAAATTATAGACAGAAATACATTGGCTGTTTACAAAAATACTGCGGAAGCGGTTGACTATATCTTGCGAGGTTGGCCCATCAGACCGGAAATCCGCAAAGTTGACAAGGTTTATGATAAGGTTGAAAATGTTTCGGTTGCAAATGCAACGGAAGAAAAGCATAAAGAAGAAGAACTCGCCAATCAAAAATTGAAGTTCAGTTTTTCACGGCAGGAGTACGTAAAACAGGTTAAAAATTTCAAAAAAATATATATTTATGCCGTCAGCAGAACTGTTTTGGATAAGGTTTTGGAACGCTTGAATTTGCAGGCGGAAATAACAAGAAATATTGATGAAGCGGATATCGTTATTGTTCATAAGGCTTTTGCAAAAGGCGGAACTAAAATTTTGAGTATTGCAAACGATTATAAATTGCCTATATATTACGTTCGTTCAAATTCCATGTCTCAGGTGCAAAAAGTCGTAAAAGAGGCGTTGAACATTACCGACAGCGAAACTTTGCAGGGGTATTACGATGATGCCGAAAGAGCTTTGGATGAAGCAAAATCGGCAATACAAAAGATTTTGGAAGGGGCGGATAATGTTGAATTACGTCCGCAAAATCAACAAATAAGAAAATTGCAACATGAACTTGTCGAACAGCATAATTTATCAAGCGAAAGCGTTGGTGAAGGCAATGAACGTCGTTTAAGAATTGTCGGCGGCAGTGATTTTCGTTCGGCGGGCTAATGAAGGTACGTAAGGTTCTTTCTTGAACAAAGCAACGGTTTTGCACGATTTTAACGTATTATTTCGGTTAAATTTGCAAATATTTTTTAACGTAAATATTGTTATCCTCGTGTAGCATTTCAAGGATTTCTTTAAAAATCGGATTTTTTTGTGAAAAAATCAGTGCGGCTTTTGCCGTTTTTTCTCGTATTGTGTAGTCGTTTGATATTGCGGTTTTCTTTAAAATATTAATAATTTTTTCGCATGGCATTATTTTGTCCGATATGCTTATCAGGGCTTCCAAGTTCCAATACAGGTTAAAATTTTTTTTATTTTGTACGTAAGAACGATTTTTTGCGGTTGTATCGGTTTCGGAAATAGTTTTTTGTGTTTCGCCGATTATAAGTTCTTTTAACCGTTCGCTTTTTTGAATATACTTTATTATTTCCGTGACATTCCTTGAAACCGAAGGGTTTATATCCGTTATCCCTTTAACAAATATATTTATGATTTCTTCCGTTTGGAAAAAATTTTTATATTCTTCTTTGCTTATCAGGTCAAGAATTTTGGAAGCTGCCGTTTCTCTCACCGGTCCTGCTTTCCCCGTTAAATTTTCGACCAATATGTTTGCTTCCTGTTGATTTCTTATTTCTTTAAGTTCTATCAAACAAAGTTGCTTTTTTATGTCATTATCATTATATAATTCATTAACGATATCATCATGTGATAATTCTTCCTCGCAATATTCCAGTGCGGTTGCAAGGTTTTTCATGTTTGATTCGTAATTTAATTCCAAATAATTGTCCATAATCTAATCTCTATATCAATATATCATGAGAGGAAGTTAAAAACGAACCGAAAAAGTTATAATTCGTTTATAAAAATATATAGTATAATAATTATGAGAGGCAAGGAATAATTATGGGTGAACTTGTAGATTTTATTAAAGAAATGTTTATGTTGAACGTCAAAGACACAACTCCGGTCGGATTATGTGCATTTGAAACGTCACCGAAAAAATGCGTACGCAGAGTCAAAAAGAAAGTCAACAGAGAAATGCGTTTGTCCGAGTTAATGGATAAATAATCATTTTGACGTTTTAATCTTTGTTATTTGTTACGGGTCTTTTGTTTCTAATCAAAAATAACTTGCTGAATATCCGTTGTTGAATTATAATAGTTTTTGCAGATTAGTGATATGGAGAGAGATATAATGAATTTAGCAAATTTGATGAAACAAGCTCAACAAGTACAAAAAAGATTACAGGACGCACAAAAAGATTTATCAGAAGCGGAAATAACGGCTGTTACGGGTAACGGTGCGGTTACTGCCGTTTGTGACGGTAACGGTAAATTTAAATCAATTAAATTGTCAAAACAGGCTATTAACCCCGAAAATCCCGAAAAGGTTGATGATGATACGGTTGAAATGCTTGAAGATTTAATTACGGCTGCAATGAAACAAGCTACCGCAGATGCGGCTAAAAAAGCTCAGGATAAAATGAAAGGTATTATCCCTGCCGGCATTAACATTCCCGGTTTGTTCTAATGGAATATACCAAACCCTTAGCTCGGTTAATCGAGTTTTTTCAAAAATTTCCGGGAATAGGCCCGAAATCTGCTCAGAGAATGGCATTTCATTTGTTGAAAATGCCACTCTCCGAAGTTGAAAAATTTTCTCGGGTTCTTGTCGAAGCAAAACAAAATATTCATTATTGTAATATTTGCTTTAATATGTCGGCTTCAAACCCTTGCGAAATATGCTCCGATACAAGACGGGATAAGTCCGTTATTTGTGTTGTTGCGGAAACAAAAGATTTGATTGCAATAGAAAAAACTCGTGAATATAACGGAGTGTACCACGTTTTACAGGGTACATTATCGCCTTTGGACGGTATCGGTGTTGAAGATATCAGAATTAAAGAACTCGTTACGAGAGTTGCCGACGAACACGTTAACGAAGTTATTTTGGCATTGAGCCCTTCCGTTGAAGGTGAGGCTACGAGTTTATATTTAACAAAACTTTTAAAACCTTTTAATATTAAAATTTCAAGAATTGCTTTCGGTATCCCAATCGGTTCCGATTTGGAATATGCCGATGAAATTACGTTGGCTAAGGCTATTGAAGGCAGAAGAATCGTTAACTGAGGAGTTTCAAATGAATCAAATTACAATAAGGTCTGACAGAGATACCGATTACACTTTTTCTTATAAAGGTGAAGATGTTGTTTTAAAAGCAAGAAGCGTTATCAGTATTGCAAACGGTTTGCAGGACGTTGTTTTACCTACATGCAAAATGAAAATCGCAAATAATCTTATTGTCGTAAAAGAATAATTTATATCCTTTTTTCCGTTTCGGTATCGAAAAATAATATGTTTTCGGTATTTATTCGTAATTCGATTTCTTTGTTTATGTTCAAGTTCGGTTCAAGAACGCAGGCACAAGTCGAATTATTTGCCTTAAAATATATTATTTGTTCGTTTCCGAGCATTTCGGATATTTCAACTTCGGCTTTAAACGTGAAATTATAATCGGGTTTGTTAAATTTTTCGGCTCTTATTCCGATTAGTACTTCTTTTTTGTCTTTTAATTTTAATTGTTGTTCTTGTGTAAGTTCAAAAGAAGAATTATTAATCGTCAGTTTATTGTTGATAATTTCCGATTTGATAAAGTTCATTGAAGGCGAACCTAAAAATCCGCCCGTGAATTTGTTTTCGGGATTATTATAAACCTCAATGGGAGTTCCCGTTTGTTGAATTATTCCTTTATCGATAATTGCAATCCTGTCACCCATCGTAAGTGCTTCCGTTTGGTCATGGGTTACGTAAATAAACGTTGTTTGAAGTCTTTTGTGAAGTTTTTTTATTTCGGCACGCATTTGTATTCTTAATTTTGCATCAAGATTTGAAAGCGGTTCATCCATTAAAAAAACTTTCGGGTTTCTTACCATTGCTCTGCCGAGTGCAACTCTTTGTCGTTGTCCGCCCGATAATTGTTTCGGTTTTCGGTTTAAAAATTCCGTTAAATTTAATATTTCCGCTGTTTCTTTTACTTTTTTGTCGATTTCGTTTTTTTTCATTTTTCTCATTTTTAGCGGAAATGCAATATTTTCATATACGCTCATGTGCGGATATAATGCGTAGTTTTGGAATACAAAGGCGATATCTCTGTCTTTCGGTTGAATATTGTTGACGCATTTGCCGTCAATAAATATTTCTCCTTCGGTTACGTCCTCTAAACCCGCAATCATTCTTAAAAGTGTTGATTTCCCGCAACCTGACGAGCCTACCAGCACCAAAAATTCTTTATCTTCTATTTTTAAATTTACGTTGTTTGTTATCTTTTTTTTATCATAAATCTTTGTCAGATTTTTGAGTTCGACTTGTGCCATGTTATATTTCCCGATTTTTTTCTATAATTTCCTTTTTAACGGGTATAATAAATGCCAATGAAACCTGACTTGCAAATTGTCCGTGTATCCAAATTTCGCCCTGTAATTTTTCTACGTATTTTTTACTTGTTCCGAGCAATAAACTTTGGATAAATAATTTTTTTGAATTTTTTTCGACCTGAACATAAGGGTCAAAAATTTCAAAGCCTCCGTATAATGAAGAATCCACGCCTTTTAACGTTATTTCGCACATCAGGTATGATTTTGCGTCAGTATCGGAATTTACGTTAAAACCTTTCATTGTCAGTAATTCGGGCAACGGGTTTGAAAGGTTTATGTTTATTGCACCTGTTTCAATCGTTGTGAGGGCATGTTTTAATATGTTGCTTATGATTATCGACAGTGCATTTTTGTCCGTGTAACACATTTGTTTTTGTAATTCGCTTGTATTTGCCGATATTGCTATATCTTTGCCTTGTGTTGCAGGGGTCAATTCGTTAATAATTACGTTTAATAACGAAATTGTGTCGGTTGTTTTATAATCGGGCTTGTAAATATTTGATTCCGCTTGTGAAATTTCAATTAATTTTTGCAGAAACATCAATAATTCGTTTGAATTGCCGTTCATTATTTGAAGATATTTTGCCTGCTTATCGTTTATTTCTCCGCTCAAACCTTCAAGCATTGCCTGCGAAAAGCCGATTACCGAATGCAGGGGCGAACATAAATAATTCGACATTTTGGTAAGTAACACATTTTTTGTGTGATTTAATACTTTGTGTTCCTGTCTTTCTTTTATTAATTCGTCAAGCAGTGAATGGTCCTGCGTGTTATCTATGATTGTTAAAATATATCGTTGATTTTTCTTTGAAGATACGTCAACCGCTTTTACGTCGGTTATTTTTGTATTTTGTTCTTCGGTTACGATTTTTAAAATTTGTTTTATGTTTTCGTTGCAGTTTGCAATTATATTATCCGAATTTGTAATAAAGAAATCATTTATGTTTTTATTTCTTAATTTATTTGTTTCAAAAAGTTTAAAGGCACTTTTATTCGCATATAATATTTTTCCGGCTTCATCAATTACAAGGACCGCTTCCGGTAAATATGCCAATATATTATACTGTTTGCCAAATAATAAACTTAATATGTTCATTCCGAATTTCCTTATAACGACGGGTACTTTTTCTTTATTTTAACATGCTGAAATTATATTAAAAATAATAAATAAAAATTAAATATTTTTAATAATTTCGGATAAAAGATTTTTGAAATTTTCTTTAACTTTATCTGCCGTTTCAATAACTTCTTTATGATTTAACGGAGTTTGTGAAACACCTGCTGCATAGTTTGTCAAACAACTTATTCCGAGAACTTTTATTCCGCAATAATTAGCAACGATTGCTTCGGGGACTGTTGACATACCGACGGCATTTCCGCCCCATTGACCGAACATTCTTATTTCTGCGGGAGTTTCGTAACTCGGGCCGGTTGTTGCCACGTATATGCCTTTTTGATAAGAAATATTTAATTTTTTGGCAATTTCTTCCGCTTTATTTATAAGTTCTTTTGAATATACATTGCTCATATCGGGGAAACGAGTTCCCAAAGTATCATCATTTTTGCCGATTAGCGGATTTGTTCCCATAAAGTTTATGTGGTCGGTTATAAGCATTAAATCGCCGGGGGTAAAATCGCTCGTTACCGCACCTGCCGCATTTGTTATGATTAGCGTTTTTACTCCGAGTTTTTTCATAACCTTAACGGGATATGTTACGGTTTGCATTGAATAACCTTCGTAAAAATGATATCTTCCCTGCATCATTACGGCTTTTTTGCCGTTTATTTCCGCAAATACAAGTTGCCCTTTGTGACCTTCGACTTGTGATTTTTCAAAGCCGGGTATATCATTGTATCCGATTTTTATTGATTTATAATTATCGGCAAAATCTCCCAAGCCCGAGCCTAAGATTATTCCGATTTCCGGTTTAAATTCGTTTGTTTTTTCGCAAATATACTTTACTGTTGATTCCATTTTTTTCATCCCTGTTCACATAATATTAAAAAACACAAAAGTTGTTATACCTATTATTATGCAGTAATATCCGAAAAATGCAAGTGAGTATTTTTCAACGAATTTCAAAAAGTACTTTATGCAAAGGTATCCTACAACCCCTGAAACAATTGTCCCTGTTATAACCGAACTCCAATTGTATTTCGTTAATTCTTCAATATTAATTTTTATTAACGGATATATCATTGAAGCTCCTATAATAATGGGTATGCTTAATAAAAATGAGTATCGTGCGGCAACCGGACGGTTTCTTTTGCTTAATAATCCGCTTGCAATTGTTAATCCGGAGCGTGAAAACCCCGGTAATGCCGCTAAGCCTTGTGCAATTCCCATTAATACCGAACTTTTTAAATCCATGTCATCTTTTTTTTCGGTTATTTTTTGTGAATACTTCTCCGATATAAACAAAAGACAGCCTGTTATAACAAGTAATATTCCGACAATTTGCGGATTAAAAACCAAATTTTCAGCAACCGTGTGCAACGGATACGCAACCGCAAAGGTTATTATCGTTCCGATTATTATATATATACACAATTTTGCTTCTTCTCGTGAAAAATCTTTGGTTTTTATTGCCGTAAAAAATGCTTTCGTTATTTTGCAAATATCTTTTCTGAAAAATATTAATACCGCAACAAGAGTTCCCAAATGCAACATCATATCAAGAAATATCTCTTGCGATGAATCCCGTGAAAGTTCAATTCCTTTTAACACTTTATAGATATTTGATGTTATAACCAAATGTGCGGAACTCGATATCGGCAAAAATTCGCTTAAACCTTGAACAATACCCATTATTACGGCTTGAAGAACATTCATTTTGCTTGCTCTCAGTCTTTATTCAAAGTAACTTGCACATGCTTTTTCTGTTTCCCATACGGATACTTTGTATGTGCAGGGTATTACTTTTTTTAATCTTTCGTATATGTATTTTGATATTGTTTCACTGCTCGGACTTACTCCTGTGAAATCTTCAAGCGTGTTGATGTCCTTGTGATCCAATGTTTTTAAAATTGCGTTTAATTCTTTTTTTAACATTTTAAAATCAATCAATAAATTTGATTTATCAAGTTCTGTTCCTCTGAAATATGCTTCCGTCTTCCAGTTATGACCGTGTTGATTTTCGCATTCTCCGTTATAATTCAATAAATGATGTGCTGCCGAAAATGAACTTTCTACTTTTAATTCGTACATATTATCCCCTCTTTTGCATGAAAAAGTGACGCAATTTGCGTCACTTTCTTTTTATTTTTTATATTAATTCTTGAAGTTTATTTATTATTTCCGAATTTTGTTGAGCAAATTCTTTGCCTCTTGCTTCAATTGCAAGTTTTAAAATCAACGGTAAATTTAATGCTTTTCCTTCTTTCAGGTTATTACAATAAACTTCTTCATAATTATCGGGTATTCTTAATGACCAGTTGCCGTCACCTGATGTTCCGGGGCGGTTATAAACGTCATATAATCCGAGGAAATCGGTAAAGAAAATTTGTATATTTTCCGCTTTGCAGGCGAATAATTCAACCAATTTCGTTTGAGTCAGGAATTGAGCATCGACGGACATTTTGACTGCTGCCGCTTCTCTTTCTTCTGCTGTTGCGTCAGGCATTAAATCTTCCGCAAGATTTTTTCCGTTCAAATAGCCCGCTTCCGTATATACCGTGGCATTTGCCCACATTGCAATCGGCTCGTTGTCGTGAGTTCCGACCATTGCCCAGCTTCTTTCGTTGATATTTTTACAACGGTACGGATGTTGCGGTTTCTCGGGTACTACGAATTGTATTAATTTCATTCCCTGCAAATCGTATTCTTTCATTACGCTTACGACCGGATACGTTAAAGTTCCCAAATCTTCGCATACGATTGAATCTTTGTTTAAGCCGACTTCTTCCGCAGCTTTGATTACGATTTTTTCGACAAATCTTCCGTATTTTCTTACCTGTTCGTTTGTTAAAGATAAAATTCTTTCTTCCTTGTCCGCTTCAACTTCGGGGTTTAAGTCGTCCGATGTTGCGATTGCGTATTTTGATAAAATCGGGTGTTCCGGTGAAGAATACAATCTGCCGGCACCTTCTTCAATTTTCGGTTTTCTGCCCGAAACATATACCCAAGGATCGATTAATCCTACCATGTGGTCTATTCTTACTCCGCCCGGATTTTCCGTGAACATCTTTTTGTAAAGTTCTTTCATTAATAATCCGCCTTCACCCAATGAACCGTCTTCATTGAATAATTTTTCCGGATTCATAACGGGAAATCCCCATGCCTGTCCGTCTTCCGAAAAATAATCCGGCGGGCAACCCAAGCACCAGCCTTTTAAGAAATAAGCCTGATATGCCCAATTATCTCTGTCAGAAAAAGCAACCTGTCTGTCGGCTATCATTTTCATTCCTTTTGATTGTGCATATTCTCTTGATTTTGTGTTTTGTACCGATATTACGAATTGGCAGAAAGAATAAAACTCGATTGTATCGGCATATTTTTCTTTTAATTCCGCAATTCTTTTTGCATAAAGTTCTTTTTGTTCATCATTTTCGGGATTGAATAAAGATTTATCGGTTTCCGATTTCCACATCGGCCAATAATCGTTTTTATGTTCTTCGATTAATGCTTCGTATAGCGAATCTTTTTCCAACCAAAATTTATTGTTTTCTTTGTAACTTTCAAATTGTTTTTTTAATTCGTCACAGTTTGCTTTTTTGAAATTTTCAAATGCTTCTTTTAATGCTTTTTCCTGTTCTTTAAAAATGTAGGAATAAGCCGTTTTGTTTGTGTCTTTGTTCGGATTGTTTTCCGTTATTTTGTTGAAGGTTTCAACAGATAAAATATTAAACCATTCGTCTGTTGTTAATTGTTCCAAATCAATGAACAACGGGTTATTTGAAAAAATTGTTCCGGTGTATGGTGATGCGTCAATTGATTTCGTTTTTCCGGCAGGTCCCAATTGAATGTGTGTAAATACTCCGGATAAAAAGTCGATTAATTTTTTTGCCGAATTTGAGTTTGATGTTCCAAAACCCGTATTCTTATTGTGTTCGGCAGGAAAGCTGTTTGCGTGTGCAATAAATGCAAGATTCTTTTTGCCGAGAGCATTTAATGCTTTTTTTATTGTTTCCTTTGCTTCTGCGTTTTCAAACGGTGATTTTATTTGTTCGTTGCAATACGTCATAATTTTACATACCTTCAATTTTCTACCAATATAGTTATTTTATATTCTTCAAGATAAATTGACAAGTAACATTAATATTAATATTTAAAAAAGCCCGAAACGTTAATATTTCTGGCTTCATTGTTCATTTCTATATTAATTTGCCTTGTGCGTCTAAAATGTTCAAACCGTTAAATATTGCTTTTATGTTTGCTTTGACGGTGTTTTCATCTCTTCCTCTCGAAATAATTTGAGTTCCGTCTTTTGCCCTGAAATGCATAATACTCATTGCGGTAGCACCCGAACCCATTATTTCTTCGTTCAGTGCCTGTTGTTCGTAGTGTAATAATTCACAGTTAAAGCCCGCTTTTTGTATTGCTTTTATGCAGGCATCGACAGGACCGTTTCCGGAAATGTCGATATTGTATTCTTTTTCGTGATACATAAATTTAAGGTTAATCAGCGTTTCGCTTATTTTTTCCATACAACAGAGCTTGAAAGCACCTTCCGTGTTAAATACGTGTTTATAGTATATGTCTATGATATTTTTTGCGGAAAGTTCTCCGATTTTTTCCGCCGTTTCTTTGGCGTAAGGAGCAATTCTTTGTGCTTCGCTTAACGTAATCGGATAACCTGCTTTTGTTATGATTTCGTATATTGCGGTTTTGCCTGATTGTGACGTAAAACCGAGTTTTTCATCGTCTTTTCTTCCGATAAGTGAAGGATTAATCGGTCTGTATGCACCTTTGTCCATATCTTTTGTTTTTATTGCACCGTCCTGATGTATTCCGCTTCTGTGTGCAAGTGCATCGGGTCCGATTAACGGAGCTTTTTCGTATATTTTAACTCCCGACATATCAGATACCGTGAGTGCGGTTTCATATATTTTTTCCAAATTTAAAGGAACATCAACGCCGGAATTATGCAATGCTACCGCAACTTCATACATATTCGTATTTCCTGCACGTTCGCCCAAACCGTTTAATGCACATTCAAGTTGAATTGCTCCGGCAAAATAACTTTCAACCGTAACGGCGGTTGCCATTCCCAAATCATTGTGGTTGTGTACCGATATAATAATATCTTTCGGCAAGGCGTTATAAACTTTTTCAACCAAATCCACAAAGAGTTTCGGTCTTGTTCTTTCAACGGTGTTCGGTAAGTTTATTACCGTTGCACCTGCTTTTACGACTTCTTTTAATGCTTCGATTACAAAATCAATGTTTTCATGGCAATCGCCGAAATGTTCGACACTGAATTGAACTTCTCCGTTTTTGCCCATAAGACTTTTGGCGAATGCCACGGCTTCCGTTGCCTGCTTTTTGACTTCTTCCGGAGTTTTGTTTAATACATATTTCATATTAAAGGGGCTCATTGCAATAAAAGTGTGTATTCTTTTTTTTGTTGCCGCTTGTATCGAGTCGTTTGCTTTTATTATGTCTTTTTCGACCGCTCTTGACAGTGCTGAAATTACGATATTTGCGGGGGCAATTTCCGATAAATGATTGCAGGCTTCAAAATCCATTTCGGAAGCAGCCGCAAAACCCACTTCAACCCCCTGAACTCCGAGTTCGAGCAAATGTCCGAAGATTATTTCTTTTTCGCTTGTATTCCACGGCTTTTTTAACGACTGATTTCCGTCACGCAGTGTAATATCATAAAAAAACGGTACTCTTTTTATTATCTCGCTCATTTTCTTAAATTCCTCGCAGTGTTATTAATATCTCGGTTTATAATATATAAAAATAAAATTTTTGTCTATAAGTTTAGTTTTTC
>CAZHCP010000052.1:0-12158 GCA_964531015.1 uncultured Muribaculaceae bacterium | reverse complement strand
AATTGGAGGCATTCAAACGAATAATAAAAATGCTTTTGTGTTAATTGAGGAAAAAGGAGAATAATGTATGAGAGTAGCATTAAATTCGCTAAGTTTATCGGTGCAAAAGCCTTATGTTTTTGCTCAAAAATCACAAAATAACACGATTAAACAAAGCTCAACGGTTCGTGAATTGGCGGGTTATAATTCCGTCGGAAGAAGTATGATTAAATTTAAAGGTGATGATGAAACTTCAAATACGGCTACACCTGATGAAAAGACAGTTTGCATAAACGGAGAAATATATGATTTTTCCGATTTAAAGAAAAAACCGGCAAAAGAATTGGCTGCATTAAAAGAATATTGCGAAACAAAGCAAGTTGAATTGAACAAAAAGAAAGAATTATCTCTTGCTAAATCGGAAGAAATTAATGCCTGGTATGATGTTTGGGAATATGAAAAACAAAAATCGGATGCCGAAAATGAGATTATTTCAAAAGGTTTGAGCCGCTTTTGGAACCCTTTTCAATGTAAGGCTATAAAAGAAGAATATTACAGGGATTTTTTGGACAGACGTGAAAAAATAGAAGAACTGAAAAAGGACGGCACGGCAAGCAAAGAATTTATTGCATATCTTTCTTCACAGGTGAAATACTATGATGAAACCGCTAAATTTCTTGGTGAATTGATTGAAGAAAAACTTGATATTGAAGAACGATTGATGAAATAAACAATGATATTCCAAAATAAAGATTATTAATATTAAATATTCGTTACGAAATTATTTGTAATAAAATGTTTAACCGGATTTTTTTTGTGTGTAAAATAAAAGTAATGGAAAGAGTTGGGAAGTAAATGCAGGGATTTGTGCATTATCCGGTAATGCTGAACGAAGCCGTGAACGCACTTGAATGCCAAAACGGGAAATTATATATAGACGGAACGCTTGGTGGCGGCGGATACAGTGAGTTAATATTAAAAAAAATATCGCCTGACGGAAAATTAATTTCGTTTGATGTTGATATTGCGGCTGTTAATGCTTCGAAAGAACGGTTAAAAGATTACGAAAACTTAACAATTGTAAACGATACATACAGAAACATTAAGAAATATTTACAAGAAAATAAAATTGAGAAAATAAATGGCGGAGTTGTATTTGATTTCGGTGCTTCAACACCTCAATTAACCTCAAAAGAACGAGGTTTCAGCTTTTTAAGCAATTCAAAACTTGATATGAGGTTTAATCAATCCGCACAATTCAGTGCTTATGATGTCGTAAACGATTATAAAGAAGCCGAATTGGTGCGAATATTCAGCGAATACGGGGAAGAAAGGTTTTCAAAAAGAATTGCAAAAAGAATTGTTGAAGAGAGAAAAACAAAAAAAATCGAAACCACGCAAGACCTTGTTAATATTATATTTGAGGCAACTCCTCGAATAAAATCAAAAATTCACCCCGCAACAAGAGTTTTTCAGGCAATAAGAATTGAAGTAAACGGTGAACTTGATAATATAAAAAATACATTAAATGATGTGGTTACATTATTAGATGATAATGCTATACTATCAGTAGTAACATTCCATTCACTGGAAGACAGAATTGTCAAAAACATTTTCAAACAATATTCGAGAGAATGGAATAGCGAACAGGGGAATCTTGCCGGTTATAAGTTAAATGAGCCGATACTTGAATTGGTAAATAAAAAACCGTTAACGGCATGTGATGAAGAAATAAGGGGAAATCCGGCTTCAAGGTCGGCAAAACTCAGGGTAGCGAGAAGAATAAACAACCGTAAATCGGGGGAGATTTAGTTGAGCAGAAGTTCAATAAGATATATTGATACAACATATTTATACGGGCAGGAAGTAAAAACGGCACCGGTAACCAATCCGGTTATATACGGTAATTTCCCGCAGTATGTTCACGGAACATCTCCTATTGAGAAAGTAAACAAAATTTTGAGCTGTTTGGCTGTTTTGTTGGTAGTTGTTTCATTGGTCAGTTATTATTTTGTATCCGACGGCGAAAAAAATATGAACATCCTCGGCAGAGAAATAGCAGCATTAAGCAATGAAAATATGGAATTGCAAAGTCAAATAGATAATTTACATTCGTTTAACAGGGTTGATGAAATAATACATAATAAAAACTTTTTGGATACCGCAAAAAAAGTCTTGGAAGTACCTGCCGTTAATATGGTTGCAATGCCGAAAATAACGTCATTGCCCTCAAATTACAATTGGACAATAGGGTATTAACTTTAAGGTTTCAAAGAAATATTAAATTAAGTAAAATTCTTTAAAGAAAGAAGTAATTGTGATACCCTGAAAGAAGGGATATCAGGGTATGGACGAACGTAACACAAAAGAAGTCATAAAAGAATCCGAAAAACGAATTAAGATTGCTCACGCATTGATACTCGTGATGTTTCTTATTTTGTTGATATATTTATTCCTGTTGCAAATCGTTGATATCAGGCATTACAGGGAACGTGCAAAAAATCAACGAATAAGTAAAAATTTTGTAATGCGAGGACAAATATTGGACAGAAACGGTGTCAGGCTGGCGACCGACAAAACTTCGTATAATTTATACGCTCACAGGGAATATTTTGACCATACGCCCGAAGAACTTGCGGAAATTTTATCACCCGTAATTAATGTGCCGGAAAAGGAAATTATAAAAGCCATTGAAAAAGGTTCTACCGTAATTTTATTGAAAAAAGACATAGACAGACAAAAAGCGGATGAAATAAAAAAACTGAGATTAAGAGAACTCAGCCTTGATAAAAAGAACGAAAGAGTTTATCCGCAAGATGAGTTGGCGGCTCATATAATCGGATATTATAATCCTGATGCACAAACGGCTTCCGGCGTGGAATTAAGTGCGAATAAGAAATTATCGGATGTTGAAAAAGAAGTAAAACTTCAAAAAACACCGAGAGGTGACATTATATACGAGGCAAACACAGACCCCGTACTTGCAACAACACCTTCCGTCGGCAAAACCGTAACTTTAACGATAGATTCGGCAATTCAACATGTATGCGAAAGAGAATTGTTGAATATGGTAACGGCAAAACAGGCGGCAAGAGGTGCCGTAATCGTAATGAATCCCAAAAACGGAGAAATATTGGGCTATGCCGTTTATCCGAGATATAATCCGAACAATTACAAAAAAGTACCCGCCGAAAAATTAAAAAATTGGACTCTGACCGATGTATATCCCCCCGGTTCTACATTTAAAGTGTTGACCGTTGCGGCAGGTTTGGAAAGCGGTAAAATAAACGCAAATTCACGAGTTTTGGACACCGGAAAAATGAAACTCGGTAATTGGACAATCCAAAATTACGATTATCATAAACATCCAAATCCCGGCATGATAAATTTGGTCTATCTGCTCGAACATTCAAGTAACGTCGGAAGTGCAAATATTGCAATGATGATGACTCCTGCCGAATTTTACACGATACTTTCCGATTTGGGAATAGGCAAAAAAAGCGGAATTGATTTAGCCGGAGAATCTTCGGGATTATTGCCGAAACCTTTTAAATGGGATAAATCAAGACAGGCAACAATGGGCTACGGCTACGGGGCTTCCGTAACCGCAATGCAAATGGTAACGGCAGTTGCAACCATTGCAAACAACGGAATGAAAATAACTCCTCACATAATAAAATATTCACCTGAAGAAGAAGCGGAAAGAATAGAAAAAGTGCAGGCGATAAGCCCCGAAACCGCAAAAACGGTAACAAAGCTGCTTGCGAAGAGTGTTGAAAATTCAAAATCTCATATTAATTTGGAAAAATATACGGTAGCGGGAAAAACCGGAACATCAAGAAAACCGAAAGAAAAATCAAAAGGATATTCCGATGCTTTGTATGCTTCGGTTGTCGGATTTTTACCGGTTGACAATCCGCAATTGTTAATATATGTTGTAGTCGACTCCGCTTCAACGGGCGGTCCTGTTTGGGGGAATACCGTTGCCGCACCGGTATTTAAAGAAGTCGCAAACCAATGTGCAAGAATAATGAATATAGCACCCGACAAAAACACGGGGAAATAGAAGGGAAGAAAAATGTTATTAAACGAACTTTTAAAACTTCTTGAAGAATATAAAAGCGTAAATTTTAAAAATGTTGAAATAAAAGGATTGTCATATAATTCCAATACGACAAAACCGGGTGATATATTTATTTGCATAAAGGGAGAAATGTCGGACGGTCATAAATATGCAAAAAATGCGGTTGAAAAAGGTGCGGTGGCACTGTTCTGCGAAGAAGAAACAAATCTTGACGTACCTCAAATAATCGTAAAAGATGCAAAAAGAACAATGGCAAACATAGCTGCCGCTTTTTACAAAGAACCCTCAAAAGAAATAAATTTGATAGGAGTAACGGGAACTAACGGAAAAACGACGGTTACGCATATTCTTCAAAAAATATTTGAAAAAAACGGCGAAAAATGTGCAATTATCGGAACATTGGGTTATAAATTGTCAAGCGGGGACGGATATAAAGAAGCAAAACACACAACACCGCAACCGCCGGAATTGCAAAAAGATTTAAGAATGATGTCCGATTTGGGCATAAAAAATGTGGTAACGGAAGTAAGTTCACACTCGCTTGAACAAAGAAGGGTCGGTTGTTGCGAATTTAAAGGTGCCATACACACAAACCTTACACAAGACCATTTGGACTATCACATAACGATGAGAAATTATTTTAAAGCTAAGTCTATATTGTTCAAAGAATTAAAAGAAGGTTCGTTTGCCGTAATTAATGCGGATGATGAGTATGCGGAAGAATTTAAAAAATCCGTTCCGCAAGGTATAAAAATAATAACCTACGGAATAAAAAAAGAGGCTGATGTAAAAGCAAGCGAAACGGTTTTCAGTGTGGACGGTGCAAGGGTAAAAATAAGTTATAACGGAATATCAAGAGAAATAAACCTGCAATTAAACGGAATGTTCAGTGTTTATAATACTTTGGCGGCATATTCGGCAGCCGTTGCTCTCGGAATAAAAGAAGAAACAATAAAGGAAGCATTGGAAGAAACAAAAAGCGTTGCCGGAAGATTTGAAAGAGTTAATAAAAAACCGCTTGTAATAGTTGATTACGCACATACGCCCGATGGGCTTGAAAACGTATTGAAAGCGGCAAGAGAGCTTACGCCCGAAGAGTCGGATTTAATATGCCTGTTCGGTTGTGGCGGTGACAGAGATACTACGAAACGACCCAAAATGGGAAAAATTGCGGACGAGCTATCGGATAAAGTCGTAATCACTTCCGATAACCCCCGAAGTGAAGACCCGCAATTGATAATATCCGATATCATAACCGGAATAAAAACGGTTGACACTCAAAGAATATTTGTCGAACCCGACAGAGGAAAAGCAATTAAGTTTTTAAAAGACATTTCAAAAGAAAATGATGTTATAGTAATTGCCGGAAAAGGTCATGAAGATTATCAGATTTTAAAAGATGAAACGATACATTTTGATGACAGAGAAGAAGCAAAAAAAGTTTTTAAAACAATATAAATAATCGGAGGTATATATGAAATTAACGGTTTTGGGACCGGGGTGCTGGGGCTTAACACTTGCATGGTTATTAAGCAATAATTTTGAAGAAGTATGCGTTTGGGGAAGAAAAGAAGATATTTCGGAAGAACTCCGCAACGAAAAGAAAACAAGCATACCCTTGCCCGTGCAATTGGATAAAAAAGTTGAAATAACCGATAATTTAAAAGATGCAATAAACAATGCCGATATTATATTGTTGGTTGTTGCAACCTCGGGAATAAGAAATGTATGCCAACAATTAAAACAAATAGGACTGAACGAAAATCAGGTTTTGGTTAATTTGTCAAAAGGTCTTGAACTTCCTTCATTGAAGAGAATGTCGGAAGTAATTAAGGATGAATTGCCGAATGCGAAATTAGCCGTGTTATCCGGACCGACTTTGGCAAAGGAAATTTTAAACGGATGTCCGACGGCAGCTTCGGTTGCTGCTGATGATATGAAAACTGCGGAATATGTACAGAAGTATTTAAACGTACCTTCAAAATTCAGAATTTATACAAACCCCGATATTGTCGGTGTTGAACTCGGCGGAAGTTTAAAGAATGTAATTGCAATTGCTTCCGGATTTGCCGATGCAATGAAACTCGGCGATAATTGCAGAGGCTCGCTTTTAACAAGAGGAATGTCGGAAATTGTCAGAATAAGCACGGCATTGGGGGCAAATCCCGCAACTTTATACGGATTATCAGGCATGGGAGATTTAATTGCAACATGTTCAAGCCCGTTCAGCAGAAATTTTACGGTTGGTTCAATGTTGGGCAAAGGTAAAAAAATTAATGACATATTGAACGAATTGGGTTCGGTTGCAGAGGGTGTAAAAACGTCAAAAGCAGTATGCGAACTTGCCGAGAAGTTGAATATGGAAGTGCCGGTATCGCAGGCAATATATGAAGCCGTATATACGGATATAACGCCTGATGAAGTGTTAAATAAATTAATGAACAGAAAACTGAAAAAAGAAGATTAAAACTTGGAGCAAAATTGGAAAACTTAAAGAATAAATACAAAGAGCTTATAGATGAAGGTCAGAGTTTATATAATCAAAAAGAATATAAAGAAGCAATAAAACGATATAAACTGGCTTATATGATGTATAAAAAACAACTTGTGAAAAACGAACTTTCAAGTTTATACATCAGACTTGCAAACGCATATTACAGCTTGGAAGATACGGATAAATCAACATATTATTACGAAGAATATTTAAAAAATTATCCGCAAGGTCAAACAAGCGTATTTTCAAGATTGGCTCACGCATATTATTACATAGATACCGATACAAGCATTGACTATCACAATAAAGCGTTAAAATCGGAAGAAAACAGATATGACGTGTCGTGCAAATTATTTGCAATGACAAAATCATCTTATTATGAACAACAGGATATAAAAGATGAAAGCGAACGGGAAATTGAAATATTAAAAAACAGTGTTTTTAAAAATATAAAAAAATATTCGCACGAAAGCAAAAAAAATTATGACGGCAAGAGAAAATTAAACATCGGTTACTTATCTTCGGATTGTCACGCACACACAATGATGAATTATATATTGCCGATATGGGAAAATCATGACAAGGAAAAATTTAATTTCTTTATATTTAACGGCTCGGAAAAAAACGACTCAACAACCGCAAAAATCATTCAAACGGGATTTGAGATAATTCCGTGTGCAAAGAAGTCCGATGAAGAAATTGCAAAAATAATTAATGATAAGCAAATTGATATATTAATAGAATTGGGCGGTTTTACGCATTTAAAAGTATTTTGCGAATTTTATAAACCTGCTCCGATAATAATTTCATACTTGGGATATTTAAATACATTGGGAATGAAAGAAGTTGATTATATATTAACCGACAGATACACAATTCCCGAGGATAAAGCATATTTATACACGGAAAAACCGTTGTATTTGGATAAAGGATATCAAATTTTCAGTGAAAAATCATTGCCGCAAATAACGGAATCACCGTATAAAACAAACGGATATATAACATACGGAAGTTTTAACTGTACATCAAAGTTCAGCGATGCGACATTGTATTTATGGTCGGAAATTTTAAAAAATGCTCCGAAAGCAAAATTGTTAATATACAGAACAAAATTAACCAAACGAACAATAAGACTGCTGAAAGAAAAATTTGCGAAATTTGGAATAGACGAAGAAAGAATAAACTACGTTTCAACAACATACAGTCCGCACTTTAAAGCATATTTGAATGCCGATATAGCATTGGATCCGTATCCGTTCAGCGGAATGTCCATTGCAATAGAAACGGCATTAATGGGAGTTCCGACCGTAACGCTTGAAGGCGAAGGCATGCAATCAAGAGGTGCAAGCAGAATAAATAATGTAATAGGCTTGAGCGAACTTAATTCGACTAACGGAAACGATTATCTCAAAACCGCAATCGAACTCGGTGAAAATAAAGCGAAGTTGGATGATTTACGGTTGAATTTAAGAGAACGTGTAAATACCTCGGCATTAAGAATGGAAGCAAAAGAATTTACAAGAGATTTGGAAGAAAAATACACAAAAGCGTGGGAAAAATTTTTAAAAACTCGTTAAAGGATTTTTTAAAAATTTTAAATCCGCAACCGTCAATCAAATCAAGATTTTGTTTAATTGATTTTGCCGGATAATTTTTGCAAACCTGCGGGCGTTTTGAATAGCAATCGCACAGGTTATTAATTGTCAAATGTTTACATGACAGTATAAAATTATTATGTTCGTCTTTACCCGTGATAAAAAACGAACGATATGCGGGGATAAAAAATTGCATAAGTTTAAATTCAAATTCGTTTTTAAGTCCGTAAGAACGAATGTTTCGGCAACATTGACCGCATTTTAAACATTCACCTTTAATTTTATAAGTGATTTTTTGAGGAATGAAATAAGAAAGAAATTCAAAGTAAAGAGATTTTAAGAAATTGATAGACATTTGTTAACAAAACCGTTTCAATAAAAAATTATCTGATAAAATATTAACATAATACACTAAACGCACGAGGAAAAAAATGGCAGGAAAAAAGAAAAGAAGCAATCCGATTATAACATTTATAAAAGCTACGTTAATAATCTCGATTGCCGTGGTTTTAGCCGGATATGCGGCGGTAAAATTATATTTGAATGACTTATCACCGATTCCTCAAATAAGAAATTATCATAAAAACGTAATAACGGAGATATATTCTTCTGACGGACAATTGTTGAAAACTTTTCAGGCATTTCATTATGAACAGGCTTCAATAAAAGATATACCGCAGGATTTGAAAGATGCGATAGTATCAACGGAAGACAAGAATTTTTATTCGCATGACGGTTACGACATAACGGGTATAATCCGTTCCGTTGTAGTAAACATAATGAATAAAAAGGCTTCACAAGGAGCAAGTACGATAACTCAACAATTGGCAAGAATGTTGTTTTTGAGTAACGAAAAAACCGTAACGAGAAAAATAAAAGAAATACAAATAGCTGCAAGAATAGAAAAAACGCTAAGCAAAGATGAAATATTGGAAATGTACCTGAATAACGTATACTTGGGCTCGGGTGCTTATGGTGTGGGTGCAGCTGCTTCCGTGTACTTTAACAAAAATTTGTCGGAGTTGACACGCTCCGAATGTGCATTGTTGGCGGGTCTGCCACAAGCACCGTCGGTATATTCGCCGTATAAAAATATTAAACTTGCGGAAAAAAGAAGAAATAAAGTACTTAAAAGAATGTACGTAATGGGAAAAATAACCCAAGCCGAATATGAAAATGCAAAAAAAGAAAAAATTGTATTAAATAAGAAACCAAACCCTGCGAAAACAAATTCCGCACCTTATTTTATCGACTACATAATGAAAGAGTTGGAAAATATCGGATTTGATGAAACGGAAATATCGCAAGGCGGATATAAAATAATCACGACACTTGATTATAAAGCACAAACGGCTGCAAATGAAGCAATAGCAAAAAATATGAAAGCATATAAGCTGACGGGTGAAAAACAGCAGGCGGCATTATTCTCATATTCCCCGACAACGGGTGCGATAATTGCATATTGCGGAGGAAAAGATTATTCGGAAAGTCAATACGATAGGGTAACGCAAGCAATCAGACCGCCCGGCAGTGCGTTTAAGCCGATAGTATATGCTGCGGCAATACATAAAGGCTGGTTGCCGAACGATATGGTTGAAGATTCGCCCGTAACAATCGGAGATTGGACACCGAGGAACTACGGAGATAAATACAGAGGAGAAATGCCTTTATATAAAGCGTTGGCAATTTCTTCCAATGTTGTTGCAGTAAAATTGTTGCAGGATGTGGAAATTCCGTTGGTAATCGAAATGGCGAAAGCACTCGGAATAACGACACCGTTAAAGTACGATTATACGATATCGCTAGGTTCTAACGGGGTAAAATTGTTTGATATGGTGGTTGTTTACGGTAATTTCGCAAACGGCGGTTATAGAGTAGAACCATATGGTATAGAACGAATAGAAACACATAAGGGCAAAGTCCTGTATCAGGCAAAGAGAACAAAAATAACAAGAGTCATCGACAGACAAATAGCAGGTTTGATGACAACAATGTTAAAACAGGTAATATTAAACGGAACCGGCAGAGCCGCAAACATAAATAAACCGATGGCGGGAAAGACCGGAACGACAAATGAAAATAAAGACGCATGGTTTATCGGTTATACACCGGATATCGTAACGGGAGTATTTATAGGTAACGATAACAATAAAAGCATAGGATTAACGGGCGGAACGGCACCTGCGAAAATATGGAAAGATATGATGACTGTTGCAACGGAAAAATACGGAAGTCCGGAGTTTGATTATCCTCATGTCGCATTGGTCGAATATGTGCCAAAACCCTTGGAACATACGATAAAAACAGATGATGAACCGTTGCGTATTCCGGTACCGCAAGCACCTGTTGACTTGGAAAGTTTTAATACAATTCCCGTTCAACTGAACGAAAACATATCAAATGAAATAAAAGCGGAAACTAATGAAGATTAAGTTTCGGGATTTTCATTTCAAACAAATCTTCCAAATCAATTCCGTTTAGAATTTCATTAAACAAAATGTTTGATTGAACGGAAGTGCCTTTAAACGAGCGAATAAGTCCTAAAACTTTAACATTGCAATAATTTTCGATTGTCAGCGGAAAATCAACGATTTCCTCAGCGGTTGAATCAATGGGATAATTGTTGATGATAACGCCTGCAATATTAAGACCGGCAGTTTTTGCCGTGTTAATTTCGTTAAAATAGTGATTTATCGAATTAAGCGAGGGCGTAACAATAAAAGCAACGGGCAAATTGAGTTCAAGCGGAATGTGATATGCAAACAAACCGTCCGCCAACGGGGTCATAAGTCCGCCGGGTGCTTCAACAAGAACGGTATTGAGTTTATTTTTTAAAATAAGATAATCATTTATGATTTTTTGTAATTCGATTGTAGTATTTTCTTTTTTTGCAGCAAAAAGCGGAGAAGTTTTTGATTTGAACATATAAGTCGAATGTACGGTAATGTGAGAATCAAGCATTTTTACAAAAGCCAGATCGGGAGAAACAAGAAAAGTTCCTTTGTCGATGGCGGAGGTTTGTACGGGTTTGTAAACACCCGAGGTATAATCCAAGGACTGCATAACGGCAGCAAGCCCGGCAGATATTACGGTTTTCCCCGTTCCGTTGTCTATGCTTGAAATATATATGTTCATAGGTAAATTATATCAAATTAAGTTTTATATTCTTCCTGCAGAAAGTGGAAAACACCGGAAAACACCGCAAAAAAAAAGGAACAGATAATCGGTTCCTCTGAAATTTTTTTCAATTTCCTCGTGTGTTAGTAAAGGTAGTAAGTAAGGTAAGTATGAATATAAAATATGGTTTAAAATTGTTTGATTTAGATTAATGTTGAATAAAATGTATTTAAAAAATCTCTTTAAAAGTTTTTCAAATCCTCGTATTTATATAAACAATTTTTGCTTCTTCAAATTGCTCGAGTTGATTTATATTTTAACATTTCTTTACATTATAAAAACGATTTGTACCGTAATGCAAATAATAAATTAAAAAGCACAATATTTTGTTTTATTTATTTTCAACGAGATTTTTTTATTTCCCTTCAAAAAGCGTTTGCCAAAATCAAGTTTTTGAGGCAGATTTTTATGTGTTTTCAAAAACTAAATTTTATTTAAGTTCCTTCTCCTGCGGGAGAAGGTTAGGATGAGGGTTGATTGAAAAAGTAGAAACTTAAAAAATAAGTAAATAATTTAAAATAATAAAAGTTATAATAAATAATATTAATTTTCAACAAACCTACTCTCAAAATTTAATTTTTCAACGCAGCCGTAGGGTGCAATTTTTTGCACCGATGATTTATTAAAATAAAGAATTTTACAAAGTCCTCTCCATCGGGAGAGGATTTAGGTGAGGGTTGATTTTAAATTTTAATAATTTTTATCTAAAATTATATATACACAAGAAATAAATAAAACTTTTCAATCCTCCTCAAAATTTAAGTTCCTTCTCCAACGGGAGAAGGTTAGGATGAGGGTTTATTAAAAAATAGAATATCAGGAAAGAAGC
>CAZHCP010000051.1:0-12843 GCA_964531015.1 uncultured Muribaculaceae bacterium | reverse complement strand
AAAATTTTTAATACATTTCGTTAATATCTTGCATTATACCTAAATTAATATTACTATTAATTTATACAACAAACAGATGAGTATTCTATGCAAATATTAAAAGCGGCGGACATATTTAAAAACATTAGGGATATAGATAATAACGAATTTGAGAAATCCGAAAGTATTGTACTGGATTTTGAAAATATCGATTCTATTGACCTGAAAGCAATTAAATCACTGTTGAATATACAAAAAATTGCTATTCTGAACAACAAATCATTATCAATAAGCAATGTTAATCCGAGTGTAAGCAAAATGCTTGATGTAACAGGCTTAAACAAAACTTTTGCAAATACCGCAACCAATCCCTTAAACCGAAAGATAAACAAATAATGGAATACGAATTTTATATTGTGGCAACACCAATCGGAAATATGGCGGATATATCTCTTCGAGCTTTGGAAGTGCTTAAAAATGTTGACTTCATTGCTTGTGAGGATACAAGAGTATCAAAAAAACTGTTTGAAAAATATTCAATAAATGCAAAACTTATTGACTGTCATAAATTTAACGAAAAAGAAAGAAGCGGTAAAATTATCACCCTTATAAAAGAAGGAAATAAAATTGCACTCGTTTCCGATGCGGGAACACCTTTGATTTCCGATCCCGGTTCCGTTTTAATCGGTGAACTTATCGCAAACGAAATTAAAATAACTTCAATTCCCGGTGCTTGTGCCGTATCAACTTTCCTTAGCCAAATTCCGAGAGATACGGAAGAATACGCATTTGTCGGTTTTATTCCGAGAACAAAACAAGGACAGGAAGAAATTTTTTCAAAACAAAAATACACAAACCTTGTTTTTTATGACTCGCCAAACAGGTTTATGAATACGTTAAACAACATTCTTGAAATATATTCACCCGAGAAAAAAATTGCAATCGGTCGGGAATTGACGAAAATGTACGAAGAAACAAGAATTGATACCGTTCAAAATCTTATTCGCCATTACGGCGAAAATCCGCTGAAAGGCGAACTTGTTGCAATGATTTTTAAAGAAGAACAACAATCAACCGATGAAACCGAACTGTACGAAAAAATTAACATACTGAAAAAAGAAGGTTTCTCTCAAAAAGATATAACGAAAATAATTTCAAAATTATATAACGTAAACAAAAACCAAATTTATAAAATGTCACTGGAATAATGATTTAAACCTTTTTATTATCAAAATGCAACACGACTTCGCCCGTTTTTAACGTTTGTTGAACATCAATTATACGTTGATTTGAACTTCCGACCCACTGCAAATTATCATCTTTCAATGATTTTACAAAGCGACCGTCAACCAGTACATCAATATATTTCATTTCTTCAAAGTTTTTAAAATCATTCCACAAAAACCCCGTATAAACCCAAACTGTTTTTTGCGGAAACAAAGTCTTAACCTTCTTCATCAATCTGAAGGTTTCCCCCCTGTTAAAAGGATGTAACGGGTCACCGCCGGAAAAAGTTATCCCCGAAATATAAGGTTTATCCAATGCCTCAAAAAGTTCGTTTTCGGCATTTTCATCAAAGAGTAAACCGCCCGTAATATCCCAAGTAATCGGGTTTTGACAATCTTCACATTGATGATTACAACCCGCTACCCATAAAACAACTCTAAGCCCATCTCCGTTGAGCATATCATCTTTTGTAATATTATGATAATTCATGACTACATACTGACTCTGTCTTTAATTTCTTCCATTTTCGCTTCATTTAAACGAGTATCGCCCTTAACTCTCGAATAAGAAAGATAACCGTTCATTCTGTCTATTTTTGTTAAATTTCGGCTTCCGCACTTCGGACAAACATCCATGTTCAATTCCTGATGACCGCAATCATCACAATATGAAAGCGATAAATTCACACCTTCATAAAATCCCATATCCATTGCCCGTTCGATTAGTGTTTTGATTGCTTCTTTATTATAAGAAATCGGATATTTAACATATTGAATTTTACCGCCGTTCATTAAATCCCAAAATCTTTTTTCATAATTTTGTTTTTCAATGGGAGTAATTTTTTCCGATACATGGCAGTGAAAACTGTTTGAAACATAGCCTTTATCGGATACATTTGCAACAACACCGTATTTTTCACGGAATTGTTTAACCTGCAAACCGCACAAACTTTCGGCGGGAGTGCCGTATAAAGCATACAAGTTTCCGTCAGCTTCTTTAAATTCAATAACTTTTTTATTTATATATTGCATTACCTCAATTGCAAATTTACCGTCCTCAACCAAGGATTTACCGTTATATATTTCCTGCAATTCGTTTAATGCGGTAATACCGAAAGAAGCGGTAGCCGACTTCAACAACGGTTTTATTTTATCGTGAAATCCCAAATGACCGCCGTAAAAACCGCCTTCACAATATGCCAAAGGATTTGTTGACGCTCTCATTTCGCCAAGGTAATCATAAGTTCTGATGTGGATTTTTCTTATTAATTCCAAATAATAATCCAAAACTTCATAAAAATCTTTGCTTTCTTTTTTTGATTTTGCATAAATCATCGGCAAATGCAAACTTATTGCCCCGATGTTAAATCTTCCGACAAAAACAGGCTTATCATTTTCATCAGCCGGCGACATTCCGCCCTTTTCAAACCACGGCGATAAAAAGGCACGACAGCCCATCGGAGATACGACCCTGCCGTATGTTTTATACATTTCGGCAACATATCCTTCACCGGTTAAACTCAACCAATCGGGATACATTGAACGTTGAGAGCATTCAATGCCTGCTTCAAACACATCTTCAAGTTCTCCGCCTTTTGAATGCAAATTTTTATCATATAAAAATACGATTTTGGGGAACAAAACGGGTTTTTTGCATTCTTTTTTACCCTGACCGCCTTTACGAATGTTTAATGCGGCAATGGAAGCCATTTTTTCGTATTCACCCGTTCCCAAACCGAGAGTAATCGTAATAAACGGATAATCACCTCTTGAAGAAGCAACCGTATTAAATTTATACTCCCAACCTTGAAATCCCTGTTCAAAATCAATTTGAACATCATGCAATGCTTCTTCTCTTGCCCGTTCAAAAGACAAGCCCATTGAAATATATCTTGAATATTGTTTCTCATAAGTTCTTTGGGCATAAGGAGCAAGAAGTTTATCGACTTCGGGAACGGTGAAACCGCCGTATTGCTGGCTTGCCGCCGCCATAACGATATCACCTATTACATCAAAAGCAACCGCCAAAGATTTAGGTTCGTTATACCACAAATTACCCATTTCAAAGCCGTCTTTTAAAACCGCACCGACATCAAACAAGCAACAATTCATTGTATCACGTCTTGCCGACATATCGTGGATATAAATATAACCGTCACGAATTGCCTGTAAATCTTCAACCGTAAGAAAAAACTTTTTATATAATTCTTTGTTCAACTGATTAAAAATCAAAGAACGTTTTGTGGAAACCAAAGCGGAATCGGAGTTTGAATTTTCTTTATCACCGACATACATAATTTTTTGGCTTTCCTGATAGACTTTGTCGAGCATTCTGACAAAATCCTGCTTATAGTTACGATAATTTCGGTAGCTGCTGCAAACCTTTGAATTAACGTTTTCAAGAACCTCTTCAACAATATTGTGCATTTCCTGAATATAGACTTCGTTTTTTGCATTGTTTTCGACTTCTTTCATAACAATATCACAAATTTTTTCAATTTGTTCGGGGGTAAAGTCAATTAAAACACGTCTTGCGGATTTTGAAACGGCGTTAACAACCTTTGCAATATCAAATTTTTCTTTTGTACCGTCTTTTTTTATAACGTAAAAATCTTTTGACTCACAATTACTCATAATAACCCTACCTAAAATGTCTCGAACGATGATAAAATTTGTTTTTTTAAATTTCAACCAAAATCTTTAACAAATCCTTAAACTATAATACAATAAATTTTCATGACTTACAACACAAAAAATAAAATTGATAACAATTCTTAATTTTCCCTAAAAATACATTTTAGAAAAGAAAGAAGTCTTTTCGTAAAATCGAAAAAGACTTCTTTTCAAAGTTAAAATATGTTAAGAATTATAAGTTGCAACCGCAAGAGCAAAGACCGTTAAGTGCTTTTTCGGCTTCTTCGACTCTCATTTTGATACGACCGTCAACTGCAATACCTTCACCTGTTTTTTCGCTGATTAACAACGGGTTAATGTCAAGTTCGTCAATAAACTTGTAGTCGTTAACCAATTGAGATAATCTCAACAATGTTTCTTGTATTTGTTCCATTTGCGCGGGTTTTGTACCTCTTGCACCTTTCAATAAAGCGTATGCTTTAACGGATTTAATCATTTCATCGGCATCAACATCGGTTAAAGGGGCAATTCTGAATGTAACGTCTTTAAGTGTTTCAATGAATACACCGCCAAGACCGAACATCATCATCGGACCGTATTGCGGGTCTGTTGCGATACCGCAAACCATTTCACGATTACCCTTAACCATTTCCTGAATGATAACGCCTTCAAGACCGTCAATCAAACCTTTTTCGGTTAATTTTGCGATTAAATCTTTGTATTCGGCTCTTAATTGTTCTTCGGATTGAATATTAACTCTTACACCGCCGACATCGGTTTTGTGAGAAGTTGTTTTTGATGTCATCTTCATAACAACGGGGTAGCCGATTGAATTACCGAGTTCAACAACCTGTTCTTCGTTTGTAGCCAAGCCGTATTTGCAAGCTCTGATACCGTAAGCGGATAATAAATCAATTGATTCCAAAGTTGTCAATTGAGCACGACCTTCCGTCAAAGCACCTTTCATAATTTTTTCGGCTTTTGCTCTGTCGACATCATAGCAGGGAACTTTGCCCACGGGTCTGTTCATCCAAATTCTTTGTTGATTTAATCTGTTAAATCCGTCAGCAGCTTCTTCCGCATACATAAAGAACGGCATGTTAACATCCATATCGGACAATTGAGTAAAGAACTCGTTTTTGGTCATGAATACGCCGACAACCGGTTTTTCGGGGTGTTGAGCCTTAATTTCCATAACGGCTTTTGCAACGTCGATATCTTTCAAGCCTAAGAACGGCAAGTAAATAACCATAATCATATCAACGTTTTCATCCGCAATAACGGTTTCCAAAGTTTGTTTATAGTGTTCAATCGGAGCGGAAGCAATCATATCTATGGGGTTTTTAACCGAAGCCGCAGCAGGTAAGAAACTGCGTAATTTTTCTTTTGTTTCGTCGGAAATTTTAGCCATTTGCATACCGTATTCGCAAACAGCATCAGTAGCCATAATACCGGGACCTCCCGAGTTTGTAATAATGGCAACTCTGTCACCTTGCGGAATCGGAGAATTTGCAAAAACTTTTGCCGTTGCAAATAATTTTTGCAAAGAATATTCTCTTATAACGCCGGATTGACCCAACAAAGCATTAGCAGCCTTATCGGCACCTGCCAAAGAACCCGTGTGAGAAGAAGCAGCACTTGCACCTGCAGCACTTCTTCCTGCTTTAAGAGCCAAAATCGGTTTTTTCTTTGAAATTCTTGAAGCCAATTTTCTGAAATTAGCCGGATTTTGGATTGATTCCATATATAAAAGGATTTGTTCTACGTCTTTATCATCTTCCCAATATTCAAGTGCGGTTTCGGCATTAACGTCAGCCTGATTACCGATTGAAATAAATTGAGCAAATCCCAAATTTAAGTCTTTAAGAATATTTAAAATACCGCCGCCTAAAGCACCCGATTGAGAAACGAAACCGATATGACCTCTTTCCGGTAAACTTTCGGCAAAGCAACCGTCCATTCTGACATCGTCTTGTGTATTAACAACGCCCAAGCAGTTCGGGCCTACACATCTCATACCGTAAGAGCGTACTTTTTCCAACAATTGTTTTTCGAGTTCCGCACCTTCTTTGCCCGTTTCTTTAAAACCTGCGGTAATAACGCATAAACCTTTAATTCCTTTTTCGTTGCATTGGTCGATTGTAGCCAAAACAAATTTTGCATTAACAACAATAATCGCCAAATCAACTTCGCCGGGGATTTCGGTTACGGAGGTATAAGCCTGTAAACCTTCAATTATACCGCCTTTTGGATTTACGGGGTATATTTTGCCGTTAAATTTGTACTCTTGCAATCTTTTCATGATATCGGAACCGATAGTATGTTCTTTTGTCGAAGCACCGATAACCGCAATTGCTTTTGGTTTCATTATTTTGTCCAGATTTGCTTTTTGCATGTTTTCTCTCCTGATTTTTACCTAATAACCGTTATCTAACCAAGGACGTTCTCTGAAACGAACACCCGAATTTTTAGTAATATTAATACATTTTTCAACATCAACACAATAATCTTTATATCCGGTAACAACCGTTGCGACGGTATCAAAACCGTTTTTTTTCGATTCTTTGATAAATTCTTTAACGGCATCGTAAGCACCGTTAAGTGAAGGTTGCGAAATCGAATTATAAAGTTCTTCGTTTTCCGCATTAAGGCTGACCGAAAAAGTATCGACCAAACCGACCAATTCGGGCAAAATATTTCGTTTATAAACGAGATTTGCCTGACCGTTCGTGTTAACCCTTATTTTTGTACCGGGATAAGTTTTTTTGATGTAAGAAGCAACTTCTTTTAATACATCAAGTTTCAAAGTCGGCTCACCATAGCCGCAAAAAACAATTTCTGCGGACAACTTGTCTTTAATGTTCTCCAATTGGACAATAACATCAGTAGCGGTTACATTTTCATTATTCAAAAACAAATTTGTACCGACCACGTCATCCTTTATCGACCTGATGCAAAAAACACAATTATTGGTACAGGCATTTGTAAGGTTAATGTAAACTTTTCCGTCCAAAAGATATACCAAATTATACTCAGTCATGTAAACCGCCTTTTATTTGATTGTGGCACAAATTAAATAATATAACAAGCAAAAATATTTTATATCGAAAAGAAACAATTTAGACGAAAAAGTTATTTTATGGTATAAAAAGAATATGTTGGAATTATTAATTTTATATACGATAAGGCAACGAGAAAAAACGATATACGGGATACGGAAAGATATAACGGAGCTTTTCGGAACCTTTACAAAACCGAGTATCGGCGGAATATATCCCGCCTTAAAGCGGTTGCAAAAATCAGGTGCCGTTGTGTTTACGGAAAGAATAACGGCAGGCGGCAAAAAATCTTCTTATTTTACGGTAAGCAAAACAGGATTAAATTATTTTAAAAAACTTTTTTTTGAACCGATAAGCACAAATCCTTCTCTGTTTTACGTACAATTACAGGCAAGACTCGGTACAATGGGTATTTTAAGCAAGGACGAAAGAAAAGAGTTTCTGAACGATTATTTAAAACGTGTCGAGCTTTTTGAAATTGACATAAACAAAAGATTAAATGACGAATTTACGGATTTTGACACATACCAAAGACTTTTGTTGACAAAAACACAAAAAGAAGTTAAAAACCTGAGAGAATACCTGTCGGACTTGGAAAAGGAATAGCATGCCCGCACTTATAACAGCAATCGAAAAAAATTCAATAGCGGAAGAACTTGAAATCGAAGCGGGTTCGGAGCTTTTAAGCATAAACGGAATAAAACCGAAAGACTATATCGAATATCAATATGCGATAAGGGCGGAAGAACTTACGTTTGAGGTTGCGGATAAAAACGGTGAGATAACGGAATATGAGATTGAAAAGGACTACGAAGAAGAGTTGGGCTTAATCTTTGAGTCCGCAATTTTCGATAAAATAAAACCGTGTGCAAATAACTGTATATTTTGTTTTGTTGACCAGCAACCGGAAGGATTAAGAGAGTCATTGTACATTAAAGACGATGATTACAGGCTTTCATATTTGCAGGGAACATACATCACGCTTACAAACTTAACAAAAAAAGACAGAGAACGAATTAAGACGCAACACTTAGGCCCGTTATACATATCCGTTCACACAACAAACCCCGAGTTAAGAATAAAAATGTTAAGAAATAAAAATGCGGGTAATTTATTAAAAGAACTTGATTTTTTGAAAGAAAACGACATCCCCGTAAATACGCAAATCGTTTTGTGTCCGAATTATAACGACAATGAAGAACTTGAAAGAACGCTGAACGATTTATGGAAATATAAAAGTATATTAAATTCGATAGCCATTGTTCCGATAGGAATAACAAAATACCGAAAAGAGAAATTGCAACGGGTAACAAAAGAAATTGCACTGAAAACAATTGAAATTACGGATAATTTTAATAAACGCACAAAAAAGAATATAGCAAACCTGTCCGATGAATTTTTCCTTATTGCGGAAAAAGAAATACCCGATAAAAAATATTATAACGGATATGCCCAACTTGAAGACGGAGTCGGTTCTTTACGATATATTATTGACGATTTTGAAAAAAGGAAAGCAAAATTACCGAAAGAAGTAAAAATAAAAAAAGAATATACAATTGCCTGTTCGATAAGTGCAAAGAACGTGTTTTTCAAGTTTGCGGAAGAATTGAATAAAATAATAAACGTAAACATAAGCGTTATTCCGATAGAAAACGGATTTTTCGGTAAAGACGTAAACGTTGCCGGATTAATAACGGCAAAAGATTTAATCGAACAATTAAAAGACAAATGTTATAAAGACGTAATAATTCCGTCCGTAGTATTAAGACCTTATACAAACGAATTTTTGGACGGATTGACAATAAGCGACATAGAAAAAGAACTTAAAATAAAAATTCACGTACAGCAGGATATATACAGCACAAAAGAGATAATTGATTTAATAAAAGACAAAAAATAAAGTATAAAATCTTAACAGATGAGATAAGAATTTTTGCAAAAAAATAAGTTTTCTCATATAATTCAAAGTATAAGAAAAGAAGGTAAAATATGAATTCAGTAGTAATAGTCGGTCGTGCGGGTCAAGACCCGGAAGTTAAATATTTTGAATCGGGAAAAGTAAAAACAACATTTTCCGTTGCGGTATCAAGATGGGATTATAAAACAAAAGCTAACGCAACGGATTGGTTCAACATAGAATTATGGGATAAAACTGCGGAAGTTGCCGGCGAATACGTAAAAAAAGGTTCTCAATTATGTATAGACGGACGTTTGGCGGTAAGCAAATGGACGGGTGCCGACGGAGAGCAAAGAGAAAGATATTTCATCAGAGCAAACTCAATGCGTCTGTTGGGAAGTAAAAGCGATAATCAAGCGGTTTAGAACATGAATACATCAAATTATATTGCAATTGTTGCCGATGACTTAACGGGTGCAAACGATACGGCTTTACAATTTTTTATAAAAGGTTGTAAAACTCAGGTTGCATTCGGCGAAAATATTACGGTAGACGAAGATTTACAAACCGAGGTTTTTGCACTTTCAACGCAAACAAGAAATATTCCTTACGAAGAAGCAGGCGAAAAAGTTAAAAAAATATCGGAAGAAATTTTAAAAGAATATAATTTTGAATACGTTTACAAAAAAATAGATTCCGTATTGAGAGGAAACCTTATCAAAGAAATAAGCACAATTGCGGAAACATTGGAATATGATGCCGCCGTAATATTTCCGGCTTTCCCGAACGAAGGAAGAACAACAATCGGAGGATATCAGCTTGTAAAAGGTATTCCTTTGCAAAGAACGGAAGTATCACGTGACCCTGCGTTTCCGATTACGGAATCAAGCATAGTCAACATATTAAGAAATCAAACGGACGAAGAAAATAAAAACCGTATCGATTTAATAAGTCTTGATACGGTAATGAAAGGTGCAGGACCGATATTAACCAAACTGAACGAACTTATATCCGGCGGTAAAAAGTTCATAGTTGCCGATGCTGTTTCAACAACGGATTTGGAACAAATCGCCCTTGCAATAAACAAAAGCACTCATAAAATATTGCCGTGCGGTTCGGCAGGTGCGGCTCAGGCACTCAGCGAAATATGGCCGGTAAAAATAAATAACGAAGAAGAAAAACAAATTGAGATACCGCAACTTCCAAAACTCATAATATCCGGAAGTGCAACGGAATTAACGGCTTCTCAAATAAAAAGATTGCAGGAAAACGAAGATATTGAAAATACATATTTCATTGCAATAAAGCCCGAAAATATTTTTACGGACGATTTTGAGATTATGGCACAACGGATTTCCGATAATCTTGTGAAAGATAATACAGTAATAGTACATTCTTCTTCCCTGATTGAAAATAAAGAAGAATTAAATACGTTATTGTTGGAACACGAATTGACAAAAGATATCTTCATATCAAAAATATGTGATTATTTGGCGGCAATAACAAGAAGTGTTTTGAGCAAAAAAGAAGCAATCCTGATAACAATCGGCGGAGAAACATCTTATAAATGTTGCCGTGAAATCGGAAGCAAAAACATAGAAATAACAGATACGGTTGCCCCCGCAATCCCGCTCGGGATAAATTCAAACGGACAATATATAATTACAAAGTCCGGAAATTTGGGAACGCAAAACACGCTTATTGAAATTATCAAATACTTTGAACAGGATAAATAATGAAAAAAACCGCAATTACATTGGGTGACCCCAACGGAATATCACCCGAAATCACGATAAAAGCATTAAATTTTTTGGATTTACCGAAAGATAAAATTATTTTAATCGCAAATAAAAACATTCTTGATTATTATGACGAAAAATTTGATTTGTCCTTGGAAAAAGAATATAACATAATCGAAATCCCGTATGAGAGAAAAAATATAAAACCCGGTGAAGAAACGGAAGAAGCCGGCGAATTTTCGTTTTGTGCATTAAAAAAAGCATGTGATTTGGCACAAAAGGGCGAAATTGAAGCAATCGTAACGGCACCGTTATCAAAAAGAGCAATGCAAATGGCGGGGCATAATTATTCGGGGCAAACGGAAGTTTTGGAACAATATCTTGCAAATAAAGACCAACATGCGGAAATGTTGTTTATTAGCGATAATTTTTCCTTGTTATTGTTAACAAGACACGTAGCATTAAAAGACGTGCCGTTGTATATTACGAAAGAATTAATTATAAAAAAAGTAAAAGCATTGAATTTTGCTTATGAACACCAATTAAAGAAACCAAAACCGAAAATTGCGATAACGGCATTAAACCCTCATGCTGGCGAACACGGAGTAATCGGAATTGAAGAAGATGAAGAAATAATACCGGCAATAATGAGCTTAAGGGAAGAAGGCGTTGATATTTCAGGGCCGTTTCCTGCCGATACGATATTTACGACATGCCTGAGAGAGCCTTGCGAATATGATTGTTATATTGCAATGTATCACGACCAGGGATTAATACCGATAAAATTGCTTGAAAAAGAGAGTGCGGTAAATACGACAATCGGCTTGAACGTAATAAGGACGTCACCGGCACATGGCACGGCATTTGATATAGCGGGCAAAAACATTGCAAATCCGAACAGTATGATAAACGCAATCGAATTGGCAATAAAATAATAAGTGTTTACAACAAAAATATTAATTTGAAATTAAAAACAATTATTTCGACTTTATCGGAGAATTGTGTTTTTAGTATAATTAAGTCATTTCATTTCCGAAAATAAACCACCGATTGTGCGAACACAATAAAAACAAGAAAATAAGTGAAAATTTATCATGTTCCTTCTCCGACGGGAGAAGGTTAGGATGAGGGTTGATAAAAAAACTTCATACACTTTTACGACATAAAAAAATTTTCAAAGTCCTCTCCAATGGGAGAGGATTTAGGTGAGGGTTAATATTAAATTCATTAAAATTTCAAATATTAGAAAAGAAAATAAACTTTTTAAACCACCAATAAAATAAATTTTATTAAGTTCCTTCTCCAACGGGAGAAGGTTAGGATGAGGGTTAACTAAAAAAATAAAATATTAGCGAAGTGGCAAATAAATTAAAATTAAAATTGAAATTGAAAATAAAAAAGTAAATACTATTTAATTAATATTATTTAAGAACATCGGCAAACCCTCACCCCCGACCCCTCTCCCGCCGTAGTGGGGTATTTTTAATTTTTTACGGATAACAAAAATCATTTAGAATTGAAAATTAATTTGATTGATTATTAATAATTAGGTGCAAAAAATTGCACCCTACGGCTCCCACCTTGTTTTACAATAGCACAATACTATTTTATTGACAATAGTATAGTAACATTTCCGTGTGAGAGGAGGTAAGTTTATTAATATTCAACAAACTCTTCTCTACATGCATACCATAAAGCCCCACAGTCGAATGGTATATGCCCTTTGGAATTTTGTTCAAGAGAATACACGCACGTATAAGTGTCTGGAGAAAATGAACTAGATTTTTGGATTGCATAAATACAAGAAATGATCCATTCTACGCGAAGACTAGCATCATATGTAGTAGTGCAACGCTGCACCCCTAAACATTCTACTTCTTCGTCATACTTCGTACAAACATACGAACCATCCAAGTTGTTATAACCGCTTAGACAGTTATAAGGCTTTTCTTCATTCCACTTCTCGCAATAATAAGAACCGTCGGTATCATTATGTCCATAAGCACAGTCATAAGGCTTTGATTCATTCCACTTATCACAAGTATAGGAACAATCTTCGTTATTATGCCCATAGGCACAACCTGACGGCTTTGCTTTGTTTGTGCAATACTGAGTACAATTATAAGTACAACCGTCAGCAGCATAACTTCCGGCGATACAGTTAGCCGGTTTTGCTTGCGGTGTACATTCAGGTTCGGGTTCTTCTGTTTCCTCTGTAGGTTCCGTCGGATCATACGTAGGATCTGTCGGTTGTGAACCGCCACATGAAGGGTCAGTACATCCCTGGTCGGGTGTTTGCGTACATGAAG
>CAZHCP010000050.1:6884-12847 GCA_964531015.1 uncultured Muribaculaceae bacterium | reverse complement strand
CATGTAATTTTTTTAATAAGTGTTAATTCCTTTTCACAGGATATAAACGGGTGCTTGCTAATTCTAAAATTTCTTTAATTGTGCAAATGAAGAATCGAGTGCTTTTTGACCTTGTGAACCGAAGTCGACTATATACATGCGAACTCCGCCGACAGGTTTTATATCCGCAATTTTACCGACTCCGAATTTTGAGTGAAAAACCCTGTCATTAATTGCAAAATCGCTTGTTTCGGCACTGCTTTTAAGATTAATATTGTCGGATTTTTCTTTCAATGCCATTGATTCTTTTTGCTTTCTCTCCAATAACATTTTCTTTATCGGGTTGTTTTCAAGAAGATTTTTCATTTCTTCCTGTTCTTTTTGTTTTCGAATTTCAGCATTTATTTGATTATTCTTACTCTTCACGACAAAAGAAGTATTATGTGTAATTTTCTTCTGCGGTGCAACAAAATTTTTGCCGAACGAAGTTACGGATTTAATGCTTCCGTCAGGATTTTCCGAAAGCGGTGTTCTTGATTTTAAGTTATCAACCGCCTTTTTAAATGTATAATTTTGCGGGGATGAAACATTTTGGGATGATTCGGATGAATCAATTAATTGCGGAGGAATTTCCGAAATAAATCTGCTTTGTTCAAAATATTTATACTCGCCCCACATTTTACGCCTTTTGGCGTGGCTTAAATAAAGATTTTTCTTTGCACGGGTAATTCCGACATACATCAAACGGCGTTCTTCTTCCATTTCTGATGGTGCGTCCAATGCTCTTTTATGGGGAAACGTTCCGTCTTCAAGTCCTGATAAAAACACGGTATCAAACTCCAAACCTTTTGCACTATGCAAGGTCATTAGAGTAAGTGCCTGTGAATTATCAACATAAGAATCAATATCGCTTACCAATGATACTTGCGATAGAAATTCGCCCAAAATATCGCTGTCCGTCGGAGTAAATTCTTTTGCAACGCTGATAAATTCCTGCAGGTTGTCAATACGGGCTTCTGCCGTAGTTTCATCTTCGGTTTCTCTTATATCTTGAATATAACCTGATTTATCAAGTACATAGCCGACGAAAGAAGGCAAATCCATTTTGTTAAAAGAGGTTTTAAAATCGGACATCATGTTATAAAACATCGTGAGTTTTGTTTTTACGGCAGCCGAAAACTCGTCATATTCATTGATTGTAGCCAAAACATCCATAAATTTAAGACCGGTTGAGTCTGCAATTTGCAAAAATTTTTCAACCGTAGAAGGTCCTATTGCACGCTTGGGCACATTAATAATACGTTTTAAACTTTGAGAATCGCTCGGATTGTATATTAATTTTAAATATGCGATTAAATCTTTAATTTCTTTTCTGTCATAGAATTTAAGTCCGCCTACAACCTTATAAGGCAAGTTATTTGCCATGCATGCTTCTTCAATTGCCCTTGATTGTGAGTTTGTTCTGTATAAAACAGCCATGTCGGACAACGATTCCGTTAAAGAAAGTCTTTTTACTTCTCTGACAATGTTAAGAGCTTCATCAGCTTCATCGTTTGCGGTATATAAACTTAAATTATGACCTCTGCCCAAGTTAGAATATAAATTTTTACTTATACGTTGTTTATTATTACAAATTACACTGTTTGCGGCTTCCAAAATCGTTTCCGCCGAACGGTAGTTTTGTTCTAACTTAATAAGGTGAGTTTTTCTGAAGGTTGATTGCAGATTTAAAATTATTTTATAATCCGCACCACGCCAACTGTAAATTGATTGGTCAACATCACCCACGACACAAAGGCTTTTTTCGGGCGGGATATCTTCTTCCGGTTTGTCATTTGTATAAAGAGAATTAATCATTTTATACTGACAAAGGTTTGTGTCTTGAAACTCATCAACAAGAATATGTTTAAATCTGTTAAAATATTTTTCTCTTACCGGTTGAGAATTTTCGAGTAATTTTACGGCTAAAACAAGCATATCATCAAAATCAAGTGCATTATTCGCAAGCAACTGTTTTTGATATTCCATATAAATTTGAGCGTATTTCTCCGTGCGAAAATCTCTTGCCCGAGTTGCAAACGTGTAAGCGTCCCACATTTTATTTTTTGCATTTGAAATAACCGTTTTTAAAAGCTTTGGTTGATATATTTTTTCATCAAGATTGCAAGTCTTAATTGCCGCTTTTAAAATCGCATTTGAATCGGTATCATCATAAATAACATATTTATTATCATAAGAATTGCCGTTTTCGTCTTTATATTCCTGAATGTCCGTTCTTAAAATACGTCCTGAAATAGAGTGAAACGTACCAATCCACATTTTTTTTGCTTTATCTTCACCGACCATTTTTGAAAGACGTTCGACCATTTCTTTGGCGGCTTTGTTTGTAAAAGTAACCGCAAGAATTTCATAAGGAGAAGCACCGTTATTAATCAAATTTGCAATACGTGTTGTTAAAACCTTGGTTTTTCCGCAACCTGCACCCGCCAAAACCAAAACCGTTCCCGTGCTTTGCAATACGGCTTCTTTTTGCTCTCTGTTTAATCCCTCTAAAATATTTGACATCACAACTCTTAATAAACTGATAACATATTTATTATATATAGAAAATATAAATAGACAAACACTATTCGGAAAACAACAAGAAAATTTAATGTGCCGTTACATAAGTACGGGAATAAATAAGGTGTAATATAAATTTATATCTTTCATTTTTTCAAAAATGTGTTATTATTAATATATTACAGTTTTAGACAAATAGGAAAAAATATGTCGGAAGATAGCAGAAACGAACAAAATATTTATGTGCCTCTTGATGATTTGGACACGGTAAAAGAAACATCGGATAATACTATGGATGCCTTGGCTATGGAATTAGCAACAATTCAGCAATCTGCAAAGAAAGTTGCCATTATAGGAAGCAGAAATTTGCCGATTACACACCAACAAATTATAGAAGTGTTGTCTTATGCACTCGTAATGCAGGGTAATACCGTTATTACAAGCGGAGGTTCAAGCGGAACAAATGCAGCTACAATTCGTGGAGCGATGAAAGCTAACCCCGATAAATTAAGAGTTATTTTGCCTCAAACAATAGGTCAACAACCATCCGATGTTCAAGATCAATTAATCGGTGTTCCGAATATTATTGAACACGCTGACCGCTCAATGATGACATTGGCTGATGCAAGCAGAATTTGTAACCGTGAAATTATTGATGAATGCCAACAATTAATTTGTTTCTTATCTCATACTTCAAGCACATTGCATAAGGCAATTCAGCATGCGGAAGATTCACACAAGGTTGTAACTTCTTTCTACTTGGATTAATTGCTTAAATATTTTTTATAAATATCTTTAACGGCTGCTTCTCCCATTGAAAAGCAGCTTTGTTGTGTCCTTAGTGCGGCTTGTGATTCAAAATCGGCACTTATTATTCTTCCAACACCGTATAAATTATCGTTATTTATCGAAATAAGCGACTCAATCGGCACGGCATAAGAGCTTGAAGTATATTCCAAAACATCTTTTTCCTTTGAAATGGAATGGATATCAATAGGATAATCACAAACAAATGCAATATTTTCAAATTCCTTCGGATGAATTATGTCATCTTTTATAAATGTATATTTTCCTTTTATTCTGTTCGATTCTCTTATGCCTAATGTATCCGAAATATGTGAAATAAAAGAATTTTCAAACCCGGAAAAATATTTTTTCATAAATTTTGAAAGCCTGTAAATCCGTTCTCTGCCTTGTGTTAAGGCTCTTGAATATACAAACGGGTCTGAAATTAATTCATAATCCTTTAAAATTATGCGTGGAGCGTTAACGGCAAGCGTTGAAGGCATTGAAGGAATTGTAAATACCTGAAAATAAGCAGTATCTTCATATTCAAGCACACCATCCGTAACAGCTTTGTCAAAATAGGGTTGTAATGCCCAATTTTTATTTTTATCCCAAGTGCACGCTGTGGAAAGGTGGATAAATTTTTCATTCTTTTCAACTGTTGTTACGTTTCTGTCAGGGTCTGTTTTAAGAAGAAAGTCCGAAAATTTTTCCAATTCAACACCCGAAATAAGAAAACGCAAAGAAGCAGCTTGTTGTTTTTCATTTTTTTCTTGAAATTCATAATTTAAAATTTTAAAAATTTCTCCTTCGGCAGTAGCGTCCACAATATATTTCGTGTTGATATATAACGATAATAATTTATGTTTCAAAGTTATATCAAAATCTTGTGAAGAAGAGTTAAAACAGATACCCGAAGGAGTTGTGGAAAATAAAATATTAGTTTTAACCGATTTAAGCATATCATCAAATACAATTTTTAAAAGTTCGGGGTTAAACCAGCCTTGATTTCCGTCAATATAGGTGTGATTAGCGTCATATTTTGAGGAAAAATTGACTAAATCGGTAAAGAACTCGGTGTTTATGCCTGCCGTATTAACCTTCATAGAAGGAACAACAAGACCTTGTGTAATGCTGCCGCCTAAAACATCGGATTTTTCAACAAGTAAAACATTTAAACCGAGCTTTGAAGCTGTATATGCGGCAGCGATACCGGAAGTTCCACCGCCAAACACAACAATATCAAATTTCATATAATTCTCCTTTAAAAAAATTATAATAAAAATTTAAAAATAATAAAATATTTTTAATTTTCAAATTTACATTAAAAAAAACAAATACTATCGACAAGATATATAATTATAATATCCGACAAAGACCAATATTTTATAGTTATATATCGAAGCGAATTTAATCTTAAAATATAAGAGAAAATCCGACAATACAAGTATTGCCAATAAATGATTATGTTCCGAAGGTTAGGTTTAGGAAGCGTTAATGCACCGGATTACGGTATAGATGAAGGAATAACATCAGCAGTACAACTCGGTAACTATTACACACAAAAAAAACTTGCAGACAGTGACGCAAACTTAAAAAATGTACAAGCCGAAACAGAAAAAGCCAAACGAGAAAATTTCGAGGCGGACTCCGACTTAAAACGTATGCAATCAGCAGTAGAATATATTAAAAAATCAAACTTACCGACTGAATACAAAAAAAGATTTGAAAATATGACTGCAGATACAATTGCAAAATTAACGCAAGTCAAAGCGATGAAAGCAGAAACAGAAATAAACAAAATAGAAAAGGATATAAAAGAAAGTCAAAGAACAGAAGCAAAAAGAAGAGAAAAGTTTATAAAAAAACATCCAAAACAAGCGTCTTACACAAGAGGTATCTCAGAATGGACAGGAGCGTTTGGAAATTTATTTAATGGTTCATTCAGATTGGGTAAATAATTCACCAATCATAACGATAAAAAAAAATACATAATGGTAAGATAACAAACCAAAACAGAAGTAAATAACGAATTATTTTAAATAGCTTATCTTTTTCACTCATTAATACAGCATAACAGAAAGGAGAACAAAATGCAAAAGGTAAAAAAAATACGACACGTATTGCAGAAAAAACGGAACGTATCACAAAGCGGAGTCAATGACGGACAAATCATCAGCACAAGAAACAGACATCTATTATTGCCTGAAAAAATACGGTACACAATCACTTTTAAATATATAAAAAAAGTTTAATGAAATACCAACAAAATTGGCTTACAAAAATGTCAAATACGGCACATCAAAGAGAAATTGCAGACCTTGAAGCAGCCGGACTTAATCCGATTTTATCAGTAATGGGCGGTGAAGGTGCAAGCACACCGAGTGCAGGTTTAGGAAGCGTTAATGCACCGGATTACGGTATAGATGAAGGAATAACGACAGCAGTACAACTCGGTAACTATTACACGCAAAAAAAACTTGCAGACAGTGATGCAAACTTAAAAAATGTACAAGCCGAAACAGAAAAAGCCAAGCAAGAAAATTTTGAGGCGGACTCTGACTTAAAACGTATGCAATCGGCAGTAGAATATATTAAAAAATCAAACTTACCGACTGAATACAAAAAAAGATTTG
>CAZHCP010000050.1:0-6784 GCA_964531015.1 uncultured Muribaculaceae bacterium | reverse complement strand
GCAGTAGAATATATTAAAAAATCAAACTTACCGACTGAATACAAAAAAAGATTTGAAAATATGACTGCAGATACAATTGCAAAATTAACGCAAGTCAAAGCGATGAAAGCAGAAACAGAAATAAACAAAATAGAAAAGGATATAAAAGAAAGTCAAAGAACAGAAGCAAAAAGAAGAGAAAAGTTTATAAAAAAACATCCAAAACAAGCGTCTTACACAAGAGGTATCTCAGAATGGACAGGAGCGTTTGGAAATTTATTTAATGGTTCATTCAGATTGGGTAAATAATTCACCAATCATAACGATAAAAAAAAATACATAATGGTAAGATAACAAACCAAAACAGAAGTAAATAACGAATTATTTTAAATAGCTTATCTTTTTCACTCATTAATACAGCATAACAGAAAGGAGAACAAAATGCAAAAGGTAAAAAAAATACGACACGTATTGCAGAAAAAACGGAACGTATCACAAAGCGGAGTCAATGACGGACAAATCATCAGCACAAGAAACGGACATTTATTATTGCCTGAACAAATACGGGGCAACTACTTTGCTAAACAAAACAATAAATGAACAGTTTATGTATTTAGACAACACAAACAGAAATTTAACACTTGATGAAGCGGTACACCAAAGAGAACAATTAAACGAATATTTTATAAATATGCCTGCTAAATGTCGTAAAGTATTCGGAGATAATTTTGATAACTTCGTAGAAAAATACAAATCAGGTGATTTAAACGACTTCCTAAAAACGGGGACATTATCACAAGAACAAGTAAATAAAATCCTTACTGATGAAAAGCAAATTGAATCAAAAAAAATTATATATAGAAAATTAAATAAGTTAGTAAAGAAAAAAAATATTATTTTGTATCACATAGATATATAGTCATAACAATGTAATTAAAATTTTAAATTAATTTTTAGAATATAGCTTTAAAAATTGTGTGTGTGACATCAGGTTTGAGTTTTTTTGTTCATATTCACGCTCGGATATAATTTGTTCGGGGGTAAAAGTAAGCGTGTTGTCACGATACATTATCCCGCTTTTTGTGCTTAATAAATTATAATCGTATTCGCACAGCGGATTTTTTATGAAATCTTTATTAAAAGAAGCCACTGAACCCATATCAGAATTTTCTATAAAAGTTTTTCCGACGTGTAAATTTAAGTTTAAAAGAGTATTTCTAAACGGAGTGGATTTGGAATATGAAACAAGTATTGAATTTTTGTGCATTCTTCTTATAACTTCTGATAAAAAATCATAAGTCCAAAGTGTCGGGTCTTTTTGTGGCGAAAAAGCATCCAAAAATACAACATCATAGGAAGAATTTAATAACCGAATATTTTTTCTTGCATCCCCTATATGACAGTTTAAAATAAAGTCCTTGTCGTTATTGGATAAATCGCATTTATTCATGCTATCAGATATATAATCATAATATATATTATGTAAGAAGGCTGCTTGAATTATCTTGGGGGAAGAAATATACCCCTTTGAAATAATAAACCCGATAAATGCCCTAATATTTGTATCAAAAAATTCATTAATTTCTGCCGTTATATAACTGTTAATTATGTCAAAAAACATTTCTCTTATGGTGTCATTTTTTAACAACTCTGAAATTAAATTCAATTTTAAATCGATATTATTTATGTTGTCATTTATAACAGGAGAAAGTGACAACAATTCGGGGTTAAACTCCAAGCAATCAATATTGAATTTCTTATTATTGTAATAATTTAGAAATGCTTTTGTATTGTAGCCGATACCGTAACAAATATCCAAAATATTTATTTCATCTTTATTTTTTAAATTTTCATTCAAATTTACAGGGTACACAAATTTTTCCATTGCTTCCGTATAAGCACCTGTTTTGGAATGGTATATGTCATTTACTTTTTTATCAAACAAGCCTGTTGAACCATCGTTTGTTTTTATAAATTCTATTTGAGTTGTCATTAATTTTTCATCTCCATATTTTCATTATAATTTTATTTTTAAAATTTATTTTTTGTTAAATTTTCTTTATATTTTATAAATAGATATCGAATAGATACATAACGATAAGAATTGCAACTTTCAAAGATGTTATAGTTATGTATCGTTCCGATATAATATATGGATTTATGATTTAAATTTTTATTTATTTTTTCAGTTTAAAAAAAATAAAAATATTCTAAATTAATTTTTCGGGGGAATTTATTTTTTATTTTTTATTTTTAAAATTTACTCAGAGGTAATTATGGCTGATAATATAAAAATTATGCTGGTTGAAGACCATAAATTAATTAGAGTGGGAATAAAAACACTGTTTGAAGAAACAGACGGTTTTGATGTTATTGCCGAAGCGGAATACGGGAAAGATGCAATAAACAAAGCAATTACGTCTAAACCGGATATAATCCTGTTAGACCTTATCCTGCCTGACATTTCGGGGATTAAGGTTCTTAACGAGCTTTATAATATTGAATCCGAGTCAAAGGTTATTGTTCTTTCATCTAAAATCAGTAGCGAGGATATTGAAAAATCGCTTTCACTCGGAGCTTATGCCTATGTTATAAAGGATATAAACACCGAAATCCTTTTATACATTGTAAAAACCGTTAATGACGGTGCAATTTGGCTTGACCCAAAAATTGTTCCGTTTCTGCGTGATAAAAATCAAAAAATTATTCCCGAATATAAAACAAACAGAGCGAAATTCAGAAGTTCGCATTCAAATTTAACGCAGCGGGAATATGAGGTGCTTAAACTTGTTGTTGACGGAAAATCCAACAATGACATAGCTAATGAGCTTTGTATAAGCGAACACACCGCAAAAGCCCATGTTTGCAATATTATTCAAAAACTGCTTGTTGAAGACAGAACTCAGGCTGCCGTCAAGGCTATAAAAGAAGGAATTGTATAAATTTTTTATTTAATGTAACGATATATTAATTTTCTTGCATATTTTAGCAAAAAAAATAATAATCAAACTTATAATAAGTAAAATTGGAGAAAATTATGCCTGATGTAATCGAAAATTCAAGAAAAATTAACATTAACGAATTCCCGAAAGATATTCCCGATTTTACTTCAACTTTTGAACCCAAAGAATCTTTGGTGAAAAAATGGATTATGAATTGGATTTTATCTTCAATATCTAAAAAAACAATTAAAGAAAACGATATTATGCCGAAAAAATCCGAGCTTTCCGAATATTTAGGCGTCAGCGTCGGAACCGTACAAAATGCAATAAGATATATTGAAGATACCGGCTTGCTTAAATCAAAACAAAGACTCGGGACTATGATTTCCACATCATCCTGCCCGCTCTCCTCAATAAAAAAATCAACCTCAAAAAGAGATAAAGCAATAAGTTCGATAAAAAGAATAATTGTTCAAAATAATTATAAGGTCGGTTTCCCTCTTCCGCCTGCACGAAAAATGGCAGAAATGTTAAATATTTCCCCAAATACAGTCAGGCTTGCTTATGAAAATCTTTCTTCATCAGGAATAATTGAAACAATACCATATAGAGGCAGCGAACCAAACCGGATTTTAAAAACAATTCCGCATTTATCAAATGCCGATATTAAACAAATAAAAGATTTATCCGCAGATACTTTGGTAAAGAAAACAGCAACAGATTTAAAAATATATTTAACGGAAAATTTTGAAATCGGTGACAAAATTCCATCACATGAACTTTTGGCGGAACACTTTGACGTAAGCATTAAAACAATTCATGATTCAGTTTCGAGTTTATGCTCGGAAGGCATTTTAATTTCAAGAAGAGGCCGCTACGGCACAATCCTTGCAAAAAATCCACAATGTAATCTTTATGAACCCCTTAAAGAAAATTCTATTTTTGCTAACTCGTCAGATTCTAACTTTTATGCTTATCAAAAAGTTGAAGAGAAAATTATAAATATGTTAAAAAACGGTTATAAAGTCGGAGACAAAATTCCGTCAATGAAAGAATTAGCTTCAACTTTTGATGTAAGTACGAACACTATTCGTAAGGCTTTAATCAGTTTAAGTAATCAGGGGTATCTCAGTTTCGGCAGAGGCAGGTTTGGCGGTACATTTTTGCTTGATATCCCTGAAACAATTGAAAAACAACCTTATCAATGGCTTTCTATTAATCCTAAATTTTTATAATTAATATTTTGTATAGTTAAAAAAACAATTTTTTTAATTTAAATTTACATCCGAAAGTCAATAATGACTTGCTCTTTTGGATATGTATATTTTTCCGGGATGTTTTTTTTTACTAATAATGTTACAATAATAATAGGAAAAAATTTGTTCTTGTTATATTATAAAAGTTAAAAAGGAGGCTATTTATGTTATGTACTTCAACAGAAACTGCAAAAAATCAAAAAATAACTTCTAAATTCACGGAAGAATTTGAAAAGTATTTGAAAAAGCAATCCCTTAGAACTACATTTAACGGAAACGATATCGAGGCATTCAGCTGGTATAAGCAAGTCCTCGGAATCAGTTACTAATTATCATATATTCAAAAAAGAAACCGTAAGGTTTCTTTTTTGCTATACATTATTAATAATTTTTGTTAATATCAGATTATGAAATTTATAATAAATATATTTTTTATTTTTACATTTTTTGTAATGAATATTACTCAAAAATCTTACGCCGAAACAGATACACTCATTATTCTTGACGCTTCGACAAGTATGAATTATGCGTATAAAGACGAATCACGTTTCAGATATGCAATTAAAACTATTGAAAAAATCCTCGTAAAATATAACGATTTTGACAAAATCGGGCTTAGAGTTATTAATTTTTCCGTTAAAGACTTAGAGGCATTATTTAAAAATAAACTTGAATTTTGTAAAAATACTTCACTTGCCGTACCCGTTCACAGCTATTCTAAAAATGAAATAATAAGTGAAGTTAGGCAAATGAATGCGTTAGGAATGTCGACACCGCTTGAATATACACTCAGATTGGCAATTGAAAACGATTTTTCCTTCTCCGGCAATTTAAAGCATATTATATTAATCACGGACGGCGGTGAAAATTGCGACGGAAACCCTTGTAAATATATAAGTGAACTGGCACAAACAAGAAAAGATATTTTGATTGACGTTATTTCAATTTCAAAAAGCAGCGAAGAAGACAAAAGATTGTTTAATTGTATAACATCTTCCACAAACGGAATGTATATTAATATTGAGTCGGTTGATGATTTTGAACCTGCAATAGATACATTTGTTAATTCTTCTTACGAAACTTTTTCGCATGATAAAAAACAAAATTTGAATACAAACGAAAATCAAAACATAATTTATAAAGAATATGTAATGGAGTTTTGATACTTTGTACAATTTTTATTTTTTTCTTTGTGTTAGTATATTTTAAAAGGTTATAGCTAATGAAAAGATTTTTTATTATAATATTATTTCTATTCTTAACGGTAAATTCATCGGCATTTTCAAAATCAAATTATACTTATTACACACCCGATACTTATAATTATCAAAATAATAATGAAATTGATACCGACAATGAACAAATTTTATTCATTATTGATTTATCAAACAGCATGAATGAACGTTTGGGCGGAAGTTCAAAATTAAAAATTGCATTAAATACAATGAAAGAGGCACTTAGTCAAATACCGTCAAGAACTTATGTAGGAATGCGTGTTTACGGACATAAAACAGGCTTCACTCCAAAACAAAGTTGCCGTGCTTCCGATTTGATTTCACCTATATCACAAAATAACTCGACAAACATATATTCAAAATTGAGCTCACTTGACGCCGTCGGATGGACTCCTATTACATATTCTCTTCGTCAGGCAATCTTTTTTGATTTCAAACCCGGAATAGCCAAGAAACGTATTATATTAATAAGTGACGGCGGTGAAAACTGTGATGAAAGCCCTTGTGATTTTATTATAGAAATGATGAAATCCCGTGATGATATAAAAATTGACGTTATTGCTCTTGCAATCGGTGATGATGATGCAAATAATCAACTAAAATGTGTTGCACTCGTTACATCAGGCAAGTTCTATAATGCGAATACGGCAGCAGAACTTAAAGACAGCCTCCACGATTCTCTAAATCTTCAAAAAGAGGTTCAAGGCGTAATCATAAGCAAATAAGAATATTTTTTATATTTTTTGCAAAAAGAAGTCCGTGTATTTTCTACACGGATTTCTTAATAAACTATTTAGAAATTATATGTACAACGGTTTTAATTTAGCTTCCTGTTGCGGGATAACACCTTCTTCAATCGGAAGATATACACGGTAATCAATAACCGGGAAGCAATTGTCAATTGATTCGATTTCTTTTAATGCTTCATCATCAATATTACCCGACTCAATCATATCTGCAATTTTTTCAAACCTTGCAACATGTTCTTCAAAACGTTCCGTTGCATAATCTTTAGCCTGCCATGTAGTGATTAAGAAAGGCCAATCCGAGCTTTGAAGCAATAAGTTTTCTCTTGCCAATTGGTTTAATGCTCTGTGTAACAATTTATCCTCAGGTATTTTTTCATATTTCGCAACGATATCGATTATACGTTTTTCACATCCGTTGATAATAGGCCACATCCATTCCGTTAAATGGTTTAACCAAACGTAGAAGTGTCCGCCTTGTCCCCAAGAACTTTCCGGAATTTGTATCGTATCAACCGGCGGATGTTTTTCCAAATATTCGCCGGCAGTTAATCTTTCGATATCAGGAATATATTTATGCAATTTTCTGATAACCTGTTTAATAAATTCAACACCTTCAAACCACC
>CAZHCP010000049.1:0-12893 GCA_964531015.1 uncultured Muribaculaceae bacterium | reverse complement strand
GCTTCCATTCTTTTTTGTATTATTGCTATTACAGTGTGTACATTGTGCCATATCTCCCTCCTTGTTTTACAATAGCACAACTCTATTTTATTGACAATAGTATGGTAACAATGCCATGCTTGGGGGAGTTTTGCTTAAGGTATCGCAGATTTGACATTTTAGCCTAAAGTTTGTTGGAAACTTACAGCTTGGATAAATTTTATTATAAATCTGCAATTGTTTTTTGAAATTCTTTGTGAAAACAATGAGTTATTTTCGTTAGAATTAACAGATAAATTATGAACACCTTGTCTATCAATAAATTTTATAAAAAATATAATATTGAAAGTTGATGAATATTTTTTTGAAGAACTATACGAACAAGAATCACTTGAAACAATACAAAAGAAAATCTTCGTATTAAATAAAAGATTGAATAAATTGATATTGATAAGTTAGATGATGCCATATCTGAAGAATTTTACTTTGAGAAAAAGAATGAATGGCAAATTGAACTTTATGAACTTAGAATGCAATTTGATTATATAAGCAGTGAAAATGATGAAATTTTGAAACGTGCAAGCCTTATCCTCACACTTTGCAAAAACGCTTATAGTGCGCATCTTTCAGGGAATATGCTGCAAAAACGTACCCTATTAAAATTGGTTTCCTCACACTTTTTATTGGATGGCTCAAACCTAACAATAAAACATACACTCAAACCAATGTTCAAGTGTATGTTTTTTTATAATTGTGGACTTTCGAGAAACAAACCTCGCACTTTGCTATTTTGTCAAAAATCCTCGAATTCTCGAAATCCAATCATTGCAACAAAAAAAGGTCTTTCAATCTCGTTTTTATAAAATGGTGGGCCCGGTAGGATTCGAACCTACGACCAAGGGATTATGAGTCCCCTGCGCTACCGCTGCGCCACAAGCCCATAAGTCTTTAATACTTATAACTTATCATTAATATTATTTATAGTCAAGTACATTGCGTGCCAATTTTGTGCCAAAAATTTTAGTTTATAAACAAATCCAAGTATTTCATAGCTTTTGCATTTTGAGAAGGTGTTAAAGCCAAGTATCTTTCGGTTACTTTTATGTTTGAATGCCCGAGCAGTGATTGTATGTGAATTTTGTAATGGAACGATCTACCATCATTGCTACTATGACCCGCCGATAACGAGCAATGAAGTATATGATTGTGAGGAATAGTATGGATTTGCAGATATGTCGGATACAATTTTTTGCACCGAAGATTTATTAAAACAAAGAATTTTAAAAATATCGTTCTCGAAAGCTTCGCTAATGTCGCAAAGCAACCGCTCTGCCCGTTGTCGTTTCGATAAGATATTTTACAAATACTAAACTATGAACTCTATTTTAAAAATTCTTTTCCGATTTCAATTAAATGTTGTGGCAGATTTTGGAAAACGCTTTTTGAATGGAAAAAAAATAACCTCAATGAAAATAAATAAAACAAAAAAAGAAACAATTACGGAGTTTCGTTTATTCACATAATGAAACGACATCAGAAAGTGCATCGTTTAGCACTTTTCAAGTTGAATTTAGTGAATTAGAAACGTAGTACCTTGTTGAATATTTTGTTTTATTTATTTTTAATTTATTTGCAAAACTCATAACTTCTTATTTTACAGTTAACCCTCATCCTAACCTTCTCCCATTGGAGAAGGAACAAGATAAAATTTCACTTATTTTTTTACATTAAATTAACCCTCACCTAAATCCTTTTCCGCACGAGAGGACTTTGTAAAATTCTTTGTTTTTAATAAATCATCGGTGCAAAAAATTGCACCCTACGGCTCTTAAATATTATAAAGAAAGCGAGTACGAACGTACAAAATTTATGTATGACGGAAAAGCTATTTTGTAACTTTATATGATTAAAAAGCCCGCAAACTCGCTCTAAAAAAGACCTCAAACGGTGCGGGCTTTGCCGTTTCTTCAATAAGATGTTGTTTCCGTTCTCCACTCCGGGCTTCTATTTTTAATTTATTTGATATTTTATTCATTATTTGATTTTTTATGTGTTTTCAAAAAATAAATTTTTATTTAAGTTCCTTCTCCAGCGGGAGAAGGTTAGGATGAGGGTTGACTTGAAAAAATAGAAACTCAATAAAATAAGCAAATAATTAAAAATAATAAAAGTTATAATATTTAATAATATTAATTTGAAACAAAACTACCCTCAAAATTTAATTTCTCAACGCAGTGTTTTTTTACAAAAACAATGGTCTCGAAATCAAATTTTTGAGGCAGGTTTTGAAAATATATCAAAAACTACCTCAAAAAACATATAAAAACCACCTGAAAATTTGTTCTGAGGTGGTTTTTGTGTTGTATAACTCCCAAAAAAGGAGATAAAAAGCAATTAAATTAAAAATTCACAGTTTGCAAAAATTCGGGATATTAGCCTCTATCCCATCTTCCGCAAGTACCGCCCCAACGTGCAATGATTTTATCCGTTTTATTATTCAATTCCTGCGAAGTGACTTCACCTTCAACAATTGTTATAACTTCACAATTATTTGAACATCCGCTGCATTGGTTTGTATAAGAATTAAATGAAATTTCACCGACACTGAAACCTTTGAATTTTGTCGGAATTTCATTATATTGATGATTTTCCATTGCCAACAATGCCGCACCTATTGCCCCCATTGTTTGGTGATTGTCGGGAACTACGACTTTTGTTCCGAGAGCTTCTTCAAACGCTTTAACCATGCCTGAATTTGTTGCAACACCGCCTTGGAATGTAACCGTAGGTAACAAATCTTTACCCAATGCCAAATTACTCAAATAATTTCTAACCAAAGCCTGACACAAACCGTACAATAAATCTTCAACGGGATAACCGAGCTGTTGTTTGTGGATTAAATCACTTTCGGCAAAAACACCGCAACGACCCGCAATTCTTGCAGGAGATGAAGATTTCAAAGCCAATGCACCAAAATTCTGAATAGGAACATTTAATCTTGAAGCCTGCTGGTCAAGAAAACTGCCCGTACCTGCGGCACAAACCGTATTCATTGCGAAATCGGTAACAATACCGTCCCTTAAAATAATAATTTTGCTGTCCTGTCCGCCGATTTCAAGTATCGTTTGAACGCCCGGAACATAAGTACTTGCGGCAACCGCATGTGCCGTAATTTCGTTTTTAACGACGTCGGCACCGACCAACGCTCCCGCCAAATTTCTTCCCGAACCCGTTGTACCGACTCCCAATATATTATATTCGTTTTTTGCCTGTTTTATTAAATTATTTAATGATGTTTGAACTGCAACAACCGGTTTTCCGGATGTTCTTGTCATAAATCCGTCAATAAACTTACCGTTTTCATCAACGACGGCAACTTTTGTTGTAACGGAACCGACATCTATCCCCAAATATGAATTTAAAGCCATTACACTCTCCCTTTGATAATGTATTTTATTTATATTGTACTAAAAACAAATTAAAATTAATAAGTAATGTAAAATTATATAAACCGTAACAAAAAATTTAACAATTTTTTCTCATCTTGAACTTAATATTAATAGTGGTAGGAAGGTTTTATGTTTAAATGACAAAAATCGGAACATTTAATACAAAATACACGGACAAAACGCCGAAATATAAGCATATTGAAAATAAGTTTATCGATGTAAACGATAAACAACTTTTAAATGAATTAAAAAGAGAAGCTGAAATAATTTCCGAACCGATTTTGGCAATTGATAAATATGAACATGAAAAGGCTGAGGATTCGGAAACATTTTTTCAGACTTTAAACATTGAACTTTTATCCGTTGCGGGTGTTATATGTTCTCTTCCGCTTGCCGTTACAAAATTAATTCCAATGACAGGTAAAGCCGGAAATAACAAATTATTAAAGAAAATATCGGATGTTTTAAAAAAATATCAAAATTCCTCAATCAATGTCGGAAGTAAAAGCATGCCGTTGTCAAAAGCATTAATGTCCGTTTCCGTATTATCGGGTGTTTTGTTCTATTTTAACGGAATTAAAAATTCCATGTCCTCACAACTCGGACTTATCAGAAAAGCGAGTTTTTATTCGACCCAAAATATTTTAAATAACCCTGCATATTTTGCAGATTTAACTCCCGAACAGGAAGAAAAAATAAATTCGCTTATTAAACCCGATGAAAAATCGGGCTGCGGTCTTATCGATAAGATAAAAGATAAAATTAATATCGGTTCATCTTTTCAAGCCGTTAATGAATACAAAAAAAATCTTCCCGATTATAAAGAACAAAAAGCAAAATATTTTGAAAATCTTGAATACAAGAACAATAAAAGAAATCAACTTCACGAAAATAAAATTAAAACCGGTTACAAAGACAGCTTATTGTTTGAAAGTTACCTTAAAAACGTTGAGCTTGACGTTTTAGACACGCTAAAAAGAGTTGAAACAGTTTCTAATATTTCTTATTCTGCAATTTTTACGGGCGGATTTTTGGAATATCTTATTTCCGATAAAATTATTGAAATTCTCGGAATAAAAAATAAACCCGTCCAAATGCTTGCGAAATTGGGTATTCCTGTTTTGACATATATGTTATTAAACAAAAATCTTTCAAATATTGAAAATAAAGCAATATTGGCTGTTAAATACAAGCATTTAAAGAAATTTACGGAAAATCCTTTGAATTTTGAAGATACCGATAAGAACATAAAAACACCGTTACCTAAATTTATTAAAGAAATTGCAACCGATATAAAGGAATACAATAAATTTGCGGAAAAAGAACTTCCTCAAATAGAAAAGAAATTGAGTGCAAAAGCAAAAATAAATTTGTCCGACGAACAGTTAAAAAATGCGAAGTCACTTCAAAAAAACACTTCAACCGTGCTTAATATTCAACGAGAAAATTTATATAATTACACGGTCGGAGTAAAATCAATATCAGAAAGCGTTTTAGGACCAATCGACATTTTGACGACAGCAACGGGCGAAAAGCTCGGTACCTGCATTGCAAATAAAATAAATAATAAAAAACTTTCGGGTTTATTTAAAGGTTTAGGTGCGGTTATTGCATTTATTCCGGCAGCCGTTGCGGAAGCAAAACTTACTGCCGTCCAAAAAAGAGCCGAAAAAAATTCCGTAATTAAATCAATCAACGATATAAAAAATCCTCGGATTTTTTGCGAAATACCTGACGATAAATATAATTTTTATTTTAATAACAAAAAATCAAAGGTTTTTTCCGAATTTAATTAATGCATACCAAATTTGTATAAAAAATCTTTTCGGGAAAATTATCGGGTAAATTGTTCCAATAACGATATATCGGAAGTTTCTTGTGCTTTTTTACAAACATGTCGGCATCCTCAGAAGTCTTTGCCAAATAAGGATAACAAAATGGTACGCAGGCTTTATCAGGTATAAATTTTTTTAAATTTTTGTCATTTAATCGTTCTTGCCAAAATTCAAACATTTGCCTTCTTTTTTTCTTTTCCAATTCAATATTTATGTTTTCATAAGCAAATAAAGTACAATCGGAAATAATTTTTATATCTTCATAATCAAGCCTGTTTTCATTTTTACAAATTTCTTCGTAGGAAAAATTTTTAATTTCATACACATAATCATCCTTAGTTAATTTCGGTTGTTTCTCATCCCGTATATACAAAAAAGAGCCGTCCGCCAAAAAAGGAAAAAATTTACGCAATGAATTAAAACTTGCAATTCCTTGCGGGTGAGAATAAAAAGAATGTGCATTATCAACAATTAAATTTTTATATGTAGCGGCAAGTTTATCAACATTTTTATTACATATTCCAAAATAATTCGGATAAAGGATATAAGAATTTTCGGGAAAATCACAGACAGGATAAAAATTTATGTCGATATGGTAAAATTTAATTTTGCAATTTTCTTTTAACACGGCAGTTCTTATACAAGGGCAAATATAATACGGAATATAAATTTCCGGAATATCAAACGTTCTGATTATATACCTCAAAGAATTTCTTGCAGTATTTAATTTTATAAGATTATATTCCATACTTTTTAATCAACATACAATTCATCAAGATTATGCAATACACCGCCGAGCGGAGTAGGGTATAAATTTTTTACTCGTGTTCTCACCGCTGTTATTGACAACGGAGAATATAAATAAATAAACGGTCTTTCATCGTAAACAATTTGTTGATATCTGTCATACAAAACTTTCCGTTTCTCAAAATCAATTTCAACCGCAGCTTTTTCCATAATATCGTCAAGTTCTTTTTCCCAAGGTAAAAGTTCGGAATTATCATCGGCAGAACGCATGTTAAACATGTGCAAATGCCCTTTTGAATACCACACATTCTTTCCGCTGTGCGGTTCTAACGGGTTTCCCGTTAATCCGAGCAAAACCATGTCCCAATCATAAGTTGACATTAATTTGCTTACGAGCGTATTAAATTCTATCGGTTTAAAATTAACAATCATGCCGAGCTTTCGTAAATCTTCTTTTATCATAACACCTGATGATTCACGTTCGGTTTGTCCGGCATTAGTGTAAAAATCAAATTCAACGGTGTTTCCCTCTTTGTCATGCAAAATTCCTTTTTCATCAGGATAAAAACCCGAATTTTTCAAAAGACTTTTTGCATATTCCATATCCTGTTCATGCCCTGTTGCCAACTTTTCGTTTAAAAATACAGAGGATAAAGACTCTGCCGTAAATAAAGGCTGTGCAACTCCGTTTAATACGTTGTTTACCAATGAGTTTCTGTCTATTGCATAATCAACGGCGGTTCGGAAGTTTATATCATTAAACCATTTTTGTTTAATCGGGTTTACATAAAATTTACCCTCAGCATTCTTTCTCGTGTTTAAATTGAAAGAAACAAACATTGTCCCCGTATTCGGGCCTAAATTATATATTTTAAAATCCGATTTTTTCTCTTTTGCCTTAAATCTTGCCAAATCACGCCCACGAACGGAAACAACGTCAAGTTCACCCGCTTCAAATTTTAATAATTCGTTATTCAAATCCCCGACAATTAAAATTACGTACTTATCAATATATGGTAATAAGTGATTGTTTCTATCAATCGAATAATAATTCGGATTTCGCTTAAAAACAATTCTTTGAGCGGGAACATACTCTTCCAAAACAAATGCACCCGATGAAACAATATTTTTCGGATTTATTGTTGTATTTAAATAAGAATCAAAATATCTTTTACCCTTTGCAACAACGGGTTTAAATATATGTTTCGGAGCAATTTGTGTACCGACAAACCTTAAAAAAGGAGCAAACGGCTTTTTTATTTTAAATTGAACGGTGTATTTATCGATTTTTGAAACTTTCGGATATTCTCCGTCGATAATAACGGAATCTCTTAACGAGGTATTGCCAAAACCAGCCAAAATAATTTCATTCCAGGTAAAAACAACATCATCTGCGGTGATTTCAACTCCGTCCGTCCATTTTAAGCCTTTTCGCAATGTAATTGTATAAGTTTTTCCGTCAGGCGAAATTTCAACACTTTTTGCCATATTCGGGATAACAACACCCGTAACGGCATCGGTTGATAATAAAGAGTCATAAAGAATATCTCCGACCTGCGATGATGTTGCATCTTTTGAAACCCACGGATTAAAAGTTTTAGGACCTTCGCCTATCGTTGAAGTGATAATTTGTCCGCCGAATTTTCCGATATCGGAGCGTGAGAGCTTATATTCAACTCCGTTTAATTCAACCGTTTTAATTTCTCCGTAATGTTTTTTTAAATCCGACCGTTCCGTTTTTGTATCGGATACAATAACATCCCGATTATTTCCGTTGTCAATTCTAAAACAGGAACAACAAATTACCGAAATAATTATAAAAACATAAATTAATTTTCCGAACTTCATCATAATAAAATATTATCACTAATTTAAAGAAATAAAAAATTACTCTACTATCTCTCCGTAAAGACACCATGTTTGAGCTTTATTTATTTTCACATTGACAAAATCGCCGACTTTATGATTATCGGAGAAGAAATGAACGATTTTATTATTACCTGCTCTCGCATTCATAATTTGTTTTCCGTCTTTAGTGTCGGTACTTTCTATTAAAACATTTAAAATTTTACCGACAAATTTTTGATTGGATTTCAAGCATACTTCTTTATTCTTTTCGTTTAAACGTTCCAAACGTTCATATTTAACTTCTTCGGGTAAAAACTTATCAACCATTTTCCCCGCTTTTGTAAATACCCTCGGAGAATATGCAGCCGTATTTGAATAATCAAGTTGCAGTTCATCAATTGCCGACAATGTATCTTCAAATTCTTCTTCCGTTTCACCCGGGAAACCGGCAATAAAATCACTTGTAATCGTAACATCGGGAAATCTGTTTCTGATTTTTGAAACGATTTCATAATATTGTTCTTTTGTATAATGTCTGTTCATTTCCGCAAGAATACGGGAATTTCCCGATTGCATGGGAATATGAAAATATTTACAAACTTTATCACATTCATCAACCGCATTAATCAAATCATCGGTAATATCGGAAGGATAAGAAGTAACAAACCTTATACGGAAATCACCTTTTAATGAATTTAAAGCTCTTAACAGGTTTGCAAGCGTGGTTTTTCCGTCTTTAAAATCTTTCCCGTAGCTGTCAACATTTTGTCCTAGCAGAGTGATTTCATTAAAACCTTCATCAATAATTTTTTGAGCTTCGCAAACGATTTCGTCAATATTTCTGCTTCGCTCACGACCTCTTGTAAACGGTACGACACAATATGTGCAAAAATTATTACAGCCCTCTATAATAGGAATCCAAGCATTAACGGAGTTTTTACGCACTATTTTAAAATCGTTTTGGTTACGAACAACGGGAACATTTGTAACCGAACAAACCTTTTCGCCCGAATTAACACGATTAATTAATTCCGGCAACTGATAAATATTGTGCGTGCCAAAAATCAAATCCACATAAGGAGCTCGGCAACGTATTTTTTCTTTATCCTGTTGTGCAACGCAACCGCAAATTGCAATTTTTAAATCGGGGTGAGTTTTTTTTCGCTTTCCCCAAACACCCAACTTGCTGTATGCTTTGTCGGCAGACAATTGGCGAATACTGCAGGTGTTTACTATTAATAAATCGGCTTCTTTTTCATTTTCGGTTTCTTCATATCCGAATTCCGATAAAATTCCCGAAATACGTTCGGAATCGGATTTGTTCATTTGGCAACCGAGTGTTTCAATGTATAATTTTTTCATATATAAATTATACTTTAAACAAAAATATTTTTCATTTTTTTATGAATACCCGAAACATTTTTATTTTTCGGCATTTATGTCCGTATCTGCGTTTTTGGTTGTTTTTTTGCTTACTTTCCATTGGTTTGCACTTGAAGAATACAAGTATCCGTCATAACCGGCAAAAATTACCGTCGAGTTTTCGGGAATTTCCGATAAAAATGCATTGAGGGCTTCACGTTCGTCGGTCGGGATGTTTTCATTATTTATGTCGTCCGCCGAGTCATATCTTAAAACATAAGTGTTGTCCGCAACTTCCGCTCGTTTTACAACCAGTTCCGTTATATCGCCGTAAGAATGCTGTCCGTCATTTGCTTTTGCACCGTTTGTCATTTGCATTAATTCGCTCTGGGCTGTTGAAATTGCCTTTTTAATTTCACTTCCGGTAAATGTTTTTTCACCTATCGTTATTTCTTGTGAATCTTTAATTTGAGTTAAATATTTATAATCCTCCATAATTGAAGCCAATTGCGAGTATTCGCTTGATGTAATATCAAGTTTTTCTTGAACTTTATCGGGCAATATTTCACGCCAATTTTCATATATACCGTCACCTGTTGCAAGTTTTATTAATTGATTACCTGTTTTTGCGGTACCGCAACCTTGGTCGTAATGAGTTGCATTTATAACATCCGAACCTTTTAAATCGATTGCAACACCAAAACGTTTAAATAACGCATTATTGCCTTTTGACACAATGCTGACACTTTGAGGCGAAGATGCAATAGGGTCTGACGTCAGCATTTCAAATATATTAAATTGCGACTGCGAATTTGCGGTATGAACGCCAAGGGTTATATCTTTTGCTTTTGTTCCCGCTATAAATCCGAACTCTTCCATATCATAATCATCAGGCAATTCAGCCAAATTGAAACTTTTTATGTTTTTTGTTGTGCCGTCTGATAATGTAATTTCTTGATTTGGAATTAAATCAGGTTTAATAATCGGTGTTGTATATACCAATGGTGTTGTTTCTTTTGTTTTATTAATCGTATTTACAAGATTTTCCTGATTGTCGTCGGATAAGCCTTCCGATTTACCGGTTGAAAATTCGCTGTTTCCCATAGCGGTTAAATCGGCTTTCGCAAAAATCTTTTGAAGATTGTAGTTTGAAACCGTACCCATTTTTACGGCAGTTTCTTCCGTTGCGACCGATTCCGTGTTGTAATCTTTACCCCAGTGGTGATTTAAAATATTATTTACAATGTCATATTGTGTTGATTCTGATAAAGAATATCTGCTTAAAATATCTTTTGCATATTTAGCGGAAACAAGCGGATGGTTATCGTCCACCGTATTTTCACCTTTTGAAATATCATGCAGAATTGTCATTAATTTTAATTCCAATTTTTGATAATTTGACAAATCATCATAGCCGGAATCGGATATTGCGGCTTTGTATGTTTCCAGAATGTGAGTATCAAGCGAATATGAATGCGTGTCATGTTGTTGTTTACCGATAGTGTTAATAAATTCGGGCATACCCGATATCAAAGAATTAAGTGCATTATCGCTTTCGCTGTCACCTGTTACCACTTTGTTATTTAAAATAAAATTATTTGCAAGTTCAAGCACTTTACCTTCCGTGCCTTCGGAACTTAATTTCGTCAAATCAATAATACCGTCATAGCCCGTTATATTGCCGGTTGCATCTTGAATTACATCTATACCGAGTTTATTAACAATTTCGTTTTGTGTTTCTGTCGGAAGTTTTGATAATTCGGCAGATAAATCGCCCAGAAATTCCGTTCTTGAATATTCAAGAGGAATACCGTCTTTGCCGTATTGAGCGAAATCGGTATTTTTAATAATTTCATCGACATTTGAATTATTTGCAAAGAAGTTTTTGAACATATCCGTTTGATTTTCTTTTGAAACTTCAACCAAATCTATTTTTGAGAGCAAATCAATTCCGTTGTTAATCAATTCGAGAGCTTTATCTCCTTCAATTCCCATATTGATATATTTCAGCATATTATTACATTTATTATTATCCGTTACAAGGTCTTTAATATAGATAGCCAAAATACGTGCTTCTTTTAATTTTATTGCATTGTCAATCTGTGTTCCTTTTAACGTAGCAAGGTCTTTTATATAAGAATCGTCAAAACCTGCGTTTTTTAATTTTATTGCGTTGTCAATCTGTGTTTCTTCTATCGTTGCAATGTCTTTAATATAGATATGCAAAAAACCCGCTTCTGCTAATTTTATTGCATTGTTACATATCCTATCATCAGATGCAAGGTCTTTTATATCGGATTTACAAATCCCGGCTTTTTTCAATGCAATTGCATTGTTAATCTGTGTTTCTTCTAATGTTGCAAGGTCTTTAATATAGATATCCCAAAAACCCGCTTCTGCTAATTTTATTGCATTGTTACATATCCTATCATCAGTTGCAAGGTCTTTTATATCGGATTTACAAATCCCGGCTTTTTTCAATGCAATTGCGTTGTTAATCTGTGTTTCTTCTAACGTTGCAAGGTCTTTTATATCAAAACCGTTAACCCCTGCTTTTGCTAATTTTATTGCATTATCAAATTGTTTTCCTTCTAATGTCACAATTTCGCTTATTGCCGCTGTACAAACACCCGCTTCTGCTAATTTTATTGCATTATCAAGTTGAGTTCCTTCTAATGTCGTTGCAAGGTTTTTAATTGAGTTTCCGGTAACCCCTGCTTGCACTAATTTTATTGCATTATCAAGTTGAGTTCCTTCAAATTGTGCAATGTCTTTAATATATTCTCCATTAACCCCTGCTTGTGCTAATTTTATTGCAGTATCAAGTTGTGTTCCTTCGAATTGTGCAAGGTCTTTAATATATTTCCCTTTAACACCTGTTTCCACAAATTTTAGTGCATTTTCAAATTGCGTTTCTTCTAAAGATACAATGTCTTTTATACTTGAATCATAAACCCCTGTTTTTGCTAATTTGAGTGCTTTACTGCATATATTATCATCCGTTGCAAAGTCTTTTATCACATCACAATAAACACCTGCCTCCGCTAATTTTAGTGCGTTCTTGAATATATTGTCATCTGTTATAATGTATGCTATATCGTTGCTTGAAACATTATACAAAAATAAGCTCCATACATCATCGACTTGTGTTTGTTCCAACTTCGCAAATTCTTTCAGCTCTGCACTTGTACAACCAAACATATCTATTGTAAGTTGCAATTTTATGGCATTGGCAATTTGTGTTCCTTCAAGTTCCGTTGCAAGGTATTCAATATCCGAGTCATCAAATCCTGCATTTTTTAACAAATCAACTTTTTCATCATAAGTCAGTTTTGAATAATCTATGGCAGTTTCACCTGTTTTTTCCGCAAAATATTGAAGCCCGATTTTTTTTGTTATTGTTTCGGAATTGTCTGTTTCTCCGGATTTAACACTATTTTCCTTAATTTCGGTTTTATTTCCAGGTACTTTGTTTTCACCCTGTTCCACGGGTTTTACGTTTGTTTTCGTTGCTTCGCCCGGTTTAACATTTTCATCTGTGTCAAGAGTTTTTTCAACATCCGCTCTTGTATCAACATCATTTTTAACTTCCGTTTCAACAGTTTTTTGCATTTCAGCTTCCGGAGTTTGAACCGGTTTAACATCTTCCGCCGTTTCAACCTGTTTTGAAGCC
>CAZHCP010000048.1:6395-13508 GCA_964531015.1 uncultured Muribaculaceae bacterium | reverse complement strand
TTTTTCTTTATGCAATTGTTCCGTATTCTTTTAATGTTTGGCTTGCGGTTTTTCGAATTTGCAGGTTTTTATTAAAAAATTTATGCGGAGGATGGTTCGGTGATGTTTCCGCAATCTCGGGGTCACGTAATCTGTATATTTCCGCTACTCTGCTTTTTAATTTCTCGGGCGAATGTTTATACAAATCTGCCGCATAATCCATTTCGGGGTCATTTACTCCGTTTGAATTATTTATCCAAAATTTTGTTGCCGTTTCATAAGCGTCCTGTTCTTCCCTGATTGAAGTATAAGCGTCTTTATCCCTTGCATGTACCGATTCATGAACCAAATATGCCGCTATTACCTGCGGAGAAGCATACACATAAGAGTTAGATACGGTTATTGTCTTTTTATAATTTTCATATTGTGCAATATTTGCCGTCCCGTTCATGCTTGCCGTATCACCAAATTTTATTTGAACATCCGCCAAATGTTTCATGTATTTTTCACCCATATATTGCACTGTCATTGAAAGTGCTTCACTCAATGTTTTATAAGCCTGCATATTCTTTTCGTTTAATGCCCGTTGCGGATAGAATACCGCCAACATATCATTTTCCGCTTCAAGTTTACACCTTTTGGCAAGGTCGTTGCCGGGTTCTGCCGACAATGCCCGTTTAAACGTATTTATTGCCATTAAATATTTCCCGTTAGACCTTTGCACCTGCCCTGCTTCAATTATTGCATCAATATTATCGGGCACTTGTTTTAAATATTCGTTATATTCCGCTTCTGCCTTCTCATATTGTTTCAAATGAGAATAACATTTCCCTAATTTTCTGCTTATTACCGCATTATCGGGTTCCAAAATTTTTGCATCCGAATAATATTTAACAGCCTCATCCATTCGGTTTTCGTTATATGCTTTATCCCCTTTTTTTAAAATCATTTCGGCACTGTCTGCACCAAAATTTTGCGAGCGGTAACTCACACTTCGTCCTGTTATATAATTATTTCGGAAAATTACGGAATTTAATCCAATCATTTTTACACCTTTTATTATTTGTTAATACCAAAACATTTTTTTTGTTGATAAAAAAAGATTATTTATGAAGAAATATTACATAAATAATCTTTTTTATTCTTATTTTTTAAAATATTATAATGCCAAAATTCTTGCAATTGCTTCATCAGGTGTAATTTTAACGGTTTCTTCCGTTGCTCTTGTCTTAAACTCAACAAGGTTTTCGGCAATTGCCTTACCGACCGTTATTCTGTACGGAATACCGATTAAATCGGAATCTTTTAATTTAACACCGGCACGTTCTGCTCTGTCATCAATTAAAACTTCGACTTTTGCTTCAAGCAACTTATTATAGATTTCTTCCGCAACACGCATTTGAGTTTCGTCTTGATCGCTGACGGGAACTACAATTACGCTGTACGGTGCAATTGCCAACGGCCACTTTATTCCGTGTTCGTCATGATGTCTTTCAACCGCTGCCGCTGCCGTTCTGGAAATTCCTATTCCGTAACATCCCATAATAAACGGCTTTTCTTTTCCGTCTTTATCGGTAAACGTTGCATTCATTGCTTTTGAATACTTTGTGCCGAGTTTAAAAATATTACCTACTTCAATTCCTCTTGTTACTTTTAATTCGGCTCCGCAATCAACGCACTTATCGTTTTCTTTTACCAAATCAATATCGGCAATGCATTTCGGCAATTCAACATCAACGCCCCAGTTTGCCCCGACAAGATGTTTACCGTTTTGGTTACATCCTATTACAAAATTTTTCAGGTTTTTAACGGTGTTATCCGCAACGATTTTCACTTTTTTCAATCCCATAGGACCGATAAAGCCCGCTTTTGCATTTAAACCGCTTTCTGCCATTATTTCTTCTATTTCGTCATTTCTTGCAATTCTTATTTCGTTACCTGCAAAAACATTCATCAATTTTGTTTCTTCAACGGTTCTGTCACCTCTGATTAATGCAAGTACGTATTCTCCGTCAACAACATATATCAGTGATTTACAAATTACGCTTTGAGGAACTTTCAAAAATTCCGCCAATTCTTCGATAGTGTGAGTATCAGGAGTATCAACGATTTCCGCTTTTTTAAATTTTCCGTCTGTTTCAGCTTCTTTCAACACGGATACCGCATGGTTGGAATTTGCACTGTATGAACATTTTGTACAATAAAATACGTCATTTTCGCCCGCATTGTTTTCACAATCTTCATTAACCAAAACCATAAATTCATGTGAAACACTGCCGCCGATAGCACCCGAATCGGATTGAACCATTTTTGTTTCAAGACCGCAACGTTTAAATATTGAGTCATAGGCTTTTGCCATTATTTCATAAGATTTATCCAAGCCCTGTTCATCGACATCAAAGCTGTAAGCATCTTTCATTATAAATTCTCTGCCTCGCAGCAAACCGAATCTCGGTCTTATTTCATCTCTGAATTTTGATTGAATTTGATACAGATTTACGGGCAATTGTTTGTATGAGCGTATGCCTTCACGTGCTACGGAAGTTATTACTTCTTCGTGTGTCGGTCCTAAGCACATTTCTCTGCCGTGTCTGTCTTTCAATCGCATTAATTCTTTACCGTACACTTCCCATCTGCCGGATTCTTCCCACAGTTCCGACGGTTGGACAAACGGCATTAAAAGTTCCTGTGCACCTGCATTATCCATTTCCTCACGTACGATATTTTCGATTTTTTTCAAAACCCGCCACATTAACGGCATATATGTATATACTCCGTTTGTTAATTTCCTTATATAACCTGCTCTTACAAGCAACTTATGGCTCATTACTTCCGCATCGGAAGGAAATTCTCTTAATGTTTGTACAAACAATTGTGACATTCTCATACGTAATTACCTTTTTTTATAACTTACTTTTTTATAATATCACAAATATTTTTTGTTTTTATTTTTCCCGGTATTTATGATAAAATGTCGGCGAGGGTAGTTTATGAAAAAGTTTTTGTACTTATCCGTTCTTATTACGGTAAAGTTTAAACGGAGAAAAAATGCTGAAACGATATAAGTTTTCTTTGCCTTTTTTGTTTTTATGTCTTATTTTTTTTACGACATATATTTTTAATAATTATTTTACGGAATATGATGTTATAAAACCGGTTTCCGAATTACAAAGCATTTGTTCGTCGTTGAATACGGAGTGCGTTTCGGGCATAAATTTGGATTTCGCAACATTATCAAAATTAAATCCTACCGTTATTGCAACAATAAAACACAACAGGATTATTTTTTATATTTTACAATTTATTTTCTTGTTTTTGTTATTTTTTACGTTCACCAAAACAACAAAGGAGTTTGTGCCGGAAAATAAAAAAATCAATGTCAAACTTTTGATTTTATTTATGTTATTTTCTTCCTATAAAATTATTTATTTATACACAAACAATATTTTAAATATTCCGATTGGCATTGCTTTTGTCACTATATTGCCTGTTTTACTTCAATTTCTTTTCTTTTTCTTTGTTTTTAAATTTTTTACAAAAAATACAAATTCCTCTTTGATACTATCAACATTCACAAGTTTTTTTCTTACGTTTTATCAGCCGATTATGCTTTCAAAAGCGTATAATGAGGATATTTTTAAATTCATCGGAACATTTTTGTTATGCGTAACATTTATTCTTTACATAAATGCCGATAAAATCATAAAGTTTTTTACGCCGTTTGCCATAACGCTTTTATGTTTATGTGTTTTTAACGCAACGGGCGATATAATTAAAAGTCTTAACTTTCAAACAAAAACAAGTTTCAAAAACGAACTAAACAATATAAATCAAACGGACAGAGATATTTATATTTTTATTCTTGATATGTATGCCGGCTTTGATACCGTTAAACATCACGGTTACGACAATTCCGATTTCATTAAACAGTTAAAAGACAGAAACTTTCTGGTTTATGAAAACATAAACTCCAATTACAACAAAACCTCGGCTTCTATGCCTTCAATGTTCAATTTTAATTATATTGACACGTTCGATTTTAATACGGTTTCAGACTCGCTTAACAATGCGGAATTGTTTAAGTTTGCAAAACAAAACGGTTATTACATATACTACTTAAACTCTTGGCCGGTTAGTCACAAACTTAATAATAATTTAATTGATAACTTTTATTCTACAAATAATGTAATTTACAAAAGCTCGCTTGATTTGTTTTATTCACAACACGTATTGCATAAGCCGTTAACAAAAATGTTCAACTTATTGCAAAACGAGCCGTTACAAAGTGTTTTTACATACACGGACAATGCAATTAATGCAAAAAGACGCAAATTATGTATTTTTCACCTTCTTATGCCTCATTGGGTTTATTTTTATGATGAAAACGGGGAACAATTGGCTTTAACGGAACAAAATGATTTTGAATTGTCTGATTTTCATTATAAATTAAATGTGGAGTCTTATTTAAAATTTCTCAAATTTACGAACAAGAAAACCGTTTATTACATTGATAAAATTTTGGAAAACAATGTTTCCTCAAATAAAAAAGCTCCGATTATAATTATAACAGGCGACCACGGCACTCGTGACGAATATTACAACAGAAACGAAAATCTGTATTTTAACAATCTTTGTAAAAATCCTTGGTTTTTAAAAGACCATTTTAACACATTTTTGGCTTATTATAATCCGAATGTCGATTATGACGAATACAAGGATATATCAAGTCTTGTTAACTTCTTCCGTAAGTTTTCAAATCATACTTTTAATACTTCTTTTGAAAGCCTCCCCGACAAAAAATACTATATTTATATGGATTCGCCGATGACTTATTACGATAAAATAAACGGATTTTATTTGAAATAATTATAATTTTTCAGCCGTATATAAAAACATTCCGAAGTGCATAAAACGCATAATCTTCGGAATGTTCGTTTTATTGTTTTTTATTTCGTTTTAAACTTCTCTAAAACTTCTTGTCTGACGTTCGAGTTCTTTTAATTCTCGAAGTACACTCGGCAATATGCTTTCAAAATGTTCGACAACGGCAGGGTCAAATTGCTTGCCCGACTCCGCTTTTATTCTTGCAATTGCTTCCGAAGGAACCAATTGTTGTCTGTATATTTTCGGAGTAACCATCGAATCAAACGCATCGGCTACCGCAATTATTCTTGAACCTATCGGAATTTCATCTCCTTTTATTCCGTAAGGATATCCGTTACCGTCATAAAATTCATGGTGATATTTTATTATTTCGACAACATCTTTTAATTGTTTTATATCATCCAATATTTTTACGCTGTGATGTACGTGTTTCTTTATTTCCGCATATTCTTCCGAAGATAATTTTTCAACCTTTGATAAAATATCATCGGATACTCCAATCATTCCTATATCATGCAACAAGCCTGCCAATTCTACTTTGCCGATTGTCGTTTCATTCAAATGCAAGGCTTTTGCCATTTTTACGGCATAAAACGTAACTCTTCTGCTTCTGCCCAACGTATAAGAATCTTTTGCGTCAAGAGCTTCTATAATTGCCGTAACCGTTCCGGCAAACAATTCTTTTAAATCGTTAACCAATACACTGTTATCCGATTTTAATTGCCAATATTCGAGTGCATTTTCGACTATTAACGACAACTCATCCGGATTATAAGGCTTTTTTATATATCTGTATATTTTTGCATAGTTTATTGCGTCGATAAGTATTCCCGCATCCGTATATGCAGTTACCAACAAACGCATTGTATCGGGAGATATTTCATAGCTTCTTTTCAAAAATTCGACACCATCCATCTCGGGCATTTTATGGTCGGACAATATGCAGTTAAAATGCTCTTCTTTCAACATTTCCAATGCTGCCAAAGGTGATGTTGATTTTGCAATATCATATTTACCTCTTAATGTTCGATATAATAATGCCAAGTTATCGGGTTCATCATCCACTATTAATATTTTGTATTTATCCATTAATTAAGCCTCTCCTTCATTTTCCGGATTATTTTGCAATGCTTCTCTGTCTATATTCACCGGCAATATTATCGTAAATTTTGTTCCTTTGTCTTTTTCGGAGGTTACGGTTATTTTTCCCTGATGATTTTTGATTATTTTATGAGTTATGGATAACCCCAAACCTGTTCCCTGTCCCACCGGTTTTGTCGTAAAGAACGGGTCAAACACTTTATTTACCACCTCGGTATCCATTCCGACTCCGTTATCTTCTATTTCGATTATAACATTTTTAAAGGACTCATCGTTCTTAATTCTTATCCAAATATCGCCTTGCGTTTTTATTGCACCCGCAGCATTATCCAATATATTCATGAATACCTGATTTAATTGACCGCCGAAGGCTTCTATGCTCGGTACGGGTTGTTCGTATTCTTTGTGAATTGTTGCTTTGTTTTTTAACTTATTGTGTAATATATTTAATGTCGTTTCTATTTCATGTTCTATATCAACATCGGTAATAGAGGCTTCTTCCATTCTTGAAAAGCTCTTTAAATCCTGAATTATGTTTTTTGCTCTGTCGGCACCTTCTTTACAGCTTTTTATAAGCTCCGGCATATCCGATTTCAAAAATTCATAATCAATTTCTTCTTTTAATCCGTTTAGTTCTTTTCTTTCTTCTTCTCCCAATTCGTTTTCATATTTTGTATAGGACTCGATTACGTCTATTAAATCTTTTGAGTAATTTGATAAATGTGTCATATTTCCGTATATAAAATTAATGGGATTGTTTATCTCGTGCATAATTCCGGCAACCAATTCACCCAAAGATTTCATTTTTTCCGAATGAACCATCATCGCCTGTGTGTTTTGAAGTTCCGCATACGCCTTCTTTAATTCCCTTGTTCTGTCCTGAACCTGCACTTCCAAAGAAGAATATAATTTTTGCAGTGCATTTGCCATTGCGTTGTATGATTGTACAAGTTTATTGACTTCATAATATTTTGTAAATTCAAGGCGACCCGATAAATCCCCTTCTCCGATTTTTGAAACCGTTTCTTCCATTACTTCAAGCGGTCTTGATATACTTCTTGCAAGCATAAACGATACGATTAACGTAATAAACAAAATAACGGCAAAAAATGCCTTTGCAAATACGACTATTTCCTGCAAATATCTTTC
>CAZHCP010000048.1:0-6295 GCA_964531015.1 uncultured Muribaculaceae bacterium | reverse complement strand
TCAATGTTGAATATTTTTTATTCAAATTGTCATCATATATCATTATGTATCTGACGTAAAAATTCTTTGTTAAAGTTGAATTTAACTCGTCTTTAAACGAATTAACGACATTGTTTTTAGTTTCAAAGCTCATCCTTTCGGCTTCAGGCTTTTGGGAATCGGCATTGTCCAATTGTGATATATTTACGACTCCCCTGTTAAAAGTTTGCAAATTGGCTATAAAATCAGCCGTTAAATCAGTTTGCATTGCCTTTACAAGACTGTTTGCATATACCACCAAAACCAGTGAAATTACGCTCACCGTAAAAACAATTACGGACATTATTGTTAAACTTATTGTATTTATTCTGAACAAACTCGTAAAAAAGCCTTCTTTCGGCTTCTTGTTATTACTCTTTTTCAATTTCTACCGCCATTTATTTTTATTCTTATTCTTATTCTTTTATTTAACAATATTTTTACGTCTTTTACAAGTTCTTAACCTTTATCTTTTCTATTTATTACTGTTTTCTATTTGTTTTTTAAAACAATATTGAACAAGGGCTATTCTGTCGTGATTGCTTATTTCTTTAAATCTGCCCGATATTATAAATACTTCCCCGTTTGCTTCAATTCTAATCGGTTCAAACAAACATTTAACTTCTTCGTTATCTACTTCAATAACCGAGGAATACAGGGATAACAATTGCAATTGCTTTTGTGCCGTTATTTTCAACCCGCCCGCACTTATATCTTCTATTTTTGCATCAATTACTTCATCATTTTGTATTAATTTTATATCCTTGGCTTCGGGTATTCTTGTATATTCCCTTCTTTGTAAATATTTGAATGTTATAGGAAACCACAATGTTAATTTATCTTCATTCTTTTCTTTTACAATCGTTTCAAAATATATTTGTCCCCGATTTGTCATTGAAAACATTTCAACGGTTTCATCCGTTTCATATTTACCGTCGTTTACCAATTTTACGGTAAAACAATCTTCCTTCACTTCCTCTACAATACATCTTGTCGCATTATCTATGCTTCTTGAAAGTATGTTAAATTCTTTCCCTTCGGTTATTTGATTTCGCATGTTTTGCTCCTCTCTTTTTTTACCGTTTACATTTTTTCAGCCGTATCACCCTGACCTGATATTGTTAACACATAAGGTTTTGAAAAATATTTATTTGCCGTTTTTATTATATCCTGCAATGTTACCGAATTTATTAAATCCGCATATTTTTCCGCATAATCATAACCTTTTCCGTTTGTTTCAAATGAATTTACGGTTAATGCTTTATCCATATTGGTTTCCATTGATAATACAAAATTTCCGAGCAATTTGTCTTTTGCTTCGCTCAGTTCTTTATTGGTTACAAATTCGGTTTTAATTTTGTTTATTTCGTTCATTAACCCTTTTTTAGCTTCTTCTTCCGATTTCGGATTTGTTGCGATATACATTGCGAAAGCACCTTTGTTGTAATTTGCCGAATATGTCGAACCGACCTGATATGCCAAACCTTTTTCATCTCTTAAATCCGTAAACAGTCGTGAACTCATGCCCGAACCCAATATTGAATTTATCAACTGCATTGTTGCCCAATCTTTTTCGTTTGTTATTCCGTCGGTCAACCAACCGTATATTATCCAAGTTGCCTGCGTTTCCTTGTTTATTTTTACGATTTTGTTCTTTTTTAAATCTTTGTACTTATGCTTGTAATCACCGATATTTATTATATTATTTGTTGTTTTTTCAAGCAAATTTGAAAAATAATTTATATATTCTTTTTCGTCAACATTGCCGTTTACGGTTATAACAATGTTTTGAGGTGCAAAAATCCGTTTGTAATAATCTTCAATATCCTTTTTTTCGATTTTGTTTACGGTTTTTTCCAAAACCTTTCCCGTATTTCCGTACGGCGTGCCTTCCCACATTGCCGTTTTAAATTCGTCAAATGCCAATGAATCCGGCATGTTTTTTATATTTTTTACGGAAATAAGTTTGTCGATTTTTGCTTTTTCAATTTCCGTATTATCAAATCTCGGATTTTTGATTACTTCTTTGATTAAATCAAATGCAATATCCCGTTGGTTTTTTGTATATTTACTTACAACCGTAAATGTATCACCGCCGGCACTCACAGCCAATTTTATTCCGTTTTCCTCCAAAATTTGCGAAAATTCGGAATTTGTATATTTCTTTGTTCCTTTCATCATTACATCCGCAGTCAAAGAGGCAACACCCGGTATATGTTCAAGATTATTTCCGCCCTTTACCGTTATTACCGTTGCAACGATATCATTTGCCGTGTTTTTTGTAACGGTAAGCATTATTCCGTTATCCAATAAAAATTTGGAAGTGTTATCGTTTTGGCTGATTAACTTGGCACTGCTTTCTTTTTTCTCTGTTTTTTGCAATTCCGTTTTTTCGGAATTTTTCGGTGCTACGATTGAAATTACTGCGGAATTTTTATCCAGATATTCTTTTGCAACACGTTTTATATCATCGGCAGTAACTTTGTTTATATTATTCAAGTAATTTTTATAATACCCGATATCATCCGTAATTGTTACGGTATATCCGATTTCTCCGGCTATGTTTGAAATTGATTCTCTTGAATAAAAAGTGTCACGCTCGATTATTTTTTTTGCTTTTTCCAATTCATCACAAGGTACTTCGTTTTTTTGCAAATTTTCTATTTCGTTAAAAACGGAATTTTTAAGTTTTTCGACATCATCCGTTGTATAGTTTGCACTTATGTAAAACAAAGAATCTTCTTTCATCGTGGAATTATAAGCCGCAACGGAATGAACCAATTGTTTTTGTTCTTTTAAATTTTTATACAATCTTGAAGTTTTGCCGTCACCGATTATCGTTGCAAGTACGTCCAATGCGTAAGAATCTTTATCTGTCGGAGTTTCCGTACCTTTAAAACCGATTAAAATATAACCCGTTTCAACATCGGATTTTATTTCGTTTTCAATACGTGCGGAAGGTTTTTTGTCTTTTTTGTAAACCGTCTTTTTGGATTTTTGAACTTGTGTTTGCTGATTAAAGTTCTTTTTTACCTTCTCCAAAACCTCCGCAGCATTTACATCACCGGCAACTACCGTTATCATGTTTGACGGAATATACCATTTATTGTAAAAATCCAATATCTGCTCTCTTGTTATGGTTTCTATAACTTCCTTCGTTCCTATGACATCTCGTTTATAAGGATGATTTTTATAAAATCCTTTTATCATGTTTTTATATAACATTGTTGTCGGTTTATCATTGTTTTTTGCAATTTCTTCAAGGACGACTTTACGTTCTTTTTCAAGCTCTTTTCTCGGTATTAACGGATTTAAAAGCATATCGGAGTGCATTTTTAATGCCAAATCAAAATATTTTGACGGTATTAATATGTAATAATGCGTATAATCCTTGCTTGTTGCCGCATTTGTTACCGCACCTTTCGATTCCAACACGGAATCAAACTCTTTTGCGGGGTATAAGGAAGTGCCTTTAAAAAACAAATGTTCCAAAAAATGTGCAACCCCGTTGTTTTCATCGGTTTCATTGACCGAACCTGTTTTAATCCACGTATCTATTATAACTATCGGATTATCTTTTACCTCTTTAACAATTAACGTTTGTCCGTTATCCAATTTATACGTTACGCTCTCCGTTGCATATACCCTCGCTCCGAGTGCAAAAATCATCATCAATATTATTATAAATTTTTTCATTTATTAACCTCTAATACTTCTCCCTTTATTTTAATTATACATTATTTTTTAATTATCCGGTAATAACTTTCCCCCCCTCTTTTTTATTCGTTATTTCTTTAATTTTATTGTTTTCTTGACATATATCAATGTGAATAATAAAATTGTGTCATAAGAGTGGTTTGCAGGGGTTAAATTATGGGATTACGAGAAACTAACATTTTATCACTTTTGGAAGACAAAACCAAAATATACAACGACAGAGTTGCGTTGGGAATTAAAAATTCTTTCGGTTGGAAAGAATTTACATATAAAGGTTTAGGCGTTATGACAAGAAAAATCGCTTATCACCTTATTAATGAATTGAAAGTCCAAAAAGGCGAAAAATTGGCTATCCTTTCGGAATCAAAACCCGAATACGGTGCTTGCGTTTTTGCTTCCGTTATATCGGGTATGGTCACCGTTCCTTTGGACGTTAAATTGACTATTTACGAACTTACATACATATTGCAGGATTGCGAACCGACAACTTTACTCGTTTCGGAACACTATATCGCAACCGCACTTCAATTACAAAAAAATGTTCCTTCCATTAAAACCATTATTGTTATGGATGAACACGCAAAATATGAAGGACTCGGTAATATTTACGAATTGCCCGATAAATATGAAACAAAATGGAAACACAGAAGTCCGAAATCAACGGCTTTGATAATCTACACATCCGGCACAACGGGTGCTCCGAAAGGCGTTGAAATTTCTTTCGGAAATATGATTGCTCAACTTGAAGATTTGGGCTTTGCTTTGTCTAAAATTCTTCCGAGCAGAAAAATTAACGTATTATCAATTCTTCCGATGAACCATTTGTTTGAAATGACGGTCGGTTTCTCTACTTTCCTTAATTACGGTCTTTCCGTGTATTATGCTCAAAGCCTTAAACCGAAAGATATTTTGGGCGTAATGAAAGAAAAAAGAATTGAATTTATGATTGCGGTCCCCGCTTTCTTGAAACTTTTAAAAGCAGGCATGGAAAACGAACTTGAAAAAGCTCCGAAATCAACAAAAACAGCATTCAAATGTATGTATCATTTGGCAAAGTTTATTCCGAGCTACACAATTAAAAAGATAATGTTCAAAAAAATTCACGATAAATTCGGCGGTCATTTTATGGGATGTATCTCCGGCGGTGCTCCGCTTGATGTTGAAGTCGGAAGATTTTTTGAAAGAATAGGTATAAAAGTATATCAGGGCTACGGATTATCAGAAACCAGCCCCGTAGTTTCCGTAAACTATGATAAACGAAACATTTTGGCTTCCGTCGGCAGACCTCTGCCTCATTTTGAAGCAAGAATTGATAAGGAAACCGGCGAACTTCAGTTAAAAGGTCCTTCCGTTATGAAGGGGTACCATAATCAACCCGAATTGACGGCGGAAACAATTGATGAAGACGGTTGGTTGCATACCGGCGATATCGCTCGCATTGATGAAGACGGTCATATATTTATTACGGGAAGAATAAAAAATATGATTGTTTTAAACGGCGGTAAAAAAGTTTTCCCCGAAGAAGTCGAAGCCGTTATAGAAAAAAGCCAATATATCGCAGAAGTTTGCGTTTACGGCGATTACAGAACCTCGGGTGCAAAAGACGGTACGGAAGAAATTATTGCCGTTGTTGTTCCGAAAGAAAATTTAATTGCCCAATATGATGATAAAACTCTTAATGCGTTGATTAAAGAAGATATTAAAAAATTATGTCAGCAACTTACCCTTTATAAACGTCCGAATGAAATTATCATTACAAAAGAACCTTTACCCAAAACTACTACACGAAAAGTTAAACGTAAAGAACTTAAAGAAATGGCAAAAGAATTATCAAGAGTTTAAACACTTATACGTAAATTGTTTAAACGGTACGATAAAAAACAAATAATTTAATAAAAGCGGCGGAATTAAAATTCCGCCGCTTTTTGTTATTTGCATAAAATACTCATCTGTTTTTCTTGTATAAATTAACAGTAATATTAATTTAGGTATAATGCAAGATATAAAAGAAATGTATTAAAAATTTTTTGCTCGACAAAAAATTAAATGTTTAACGCACTTCTTTACATATAAGATTACCACGGATATATAAATGCAAAAAGAGTGAAGCCTGTTGTTTATCAGGGTATCACACATTCAATTTATCTTTGTGTATTGCTTGTATTCCTTTTACCGAACCTGTTTTATAAAAGTTTTTCAAGCCTTTGTGTTTAAACTTTTTATCATATCTTTATCGAAAACCGTTGGTTTACGGTTTTCAAGTCTTTTATTAAAATTCTTTTCGCTTTAAATTTTGTCAATAATTATTATAATTTTGAATACTTATTAATTACCCGTCATCTGACTCCACATCCACTGCAAGTAGTCGGAATAATTATCCCAATTATCCGGGTCATACATACAATATTCATCATCTTCAGGACAAGTCGGAATATTAAGACCGGGGGGCGTCGGTTCGGTCGGATTTTCCGTCGGTTCTGTCGGCACTGTCGGATTTGTCGGCTAAGCAGGTTCGTTCTGTTCGTTTTTTTTACTGATGTCTTTATCATAAAAAATACTT
>CAZHCP010000047.1:0-13593 GCA_964531015.1 uncultured Muribaculaceae bacterium | reverse complement strand
GCTTTCCGCTTGTACTTAATATTGAAATTTCTTTTGTCATAATTTCTTTTTCCTTTTAATTGAACTCTGAGTTAGTTCCATTTAACTCTTGATGGTACAACTGTTACTAGTTTTCCTTCAGGACCAGGTACTGAACCTTTGATTAGTAACAAATTGTTTTCATTATCAACTCTTACTACTGTAAGTTTTGAAATTGTTACTCTTTCGTTACCCATGTTTCCAGCCATTCTTTTACCTTTGATTACACGGCCTGGAGTTGTACCTGCACCGATTGAACCAGGTTCTCTGTGGTTTTTAGAACCGTGAGCCATTGGTCCACGTCCAAAGTTCCATCTTTTAACTGTACCTTGGAAACCTTTACCGATTGATGTACCTGTAACATCAACTTTAGAACCTTCTGTTAAAACTGATAAATCAATTTTTTGTCCTACTGTGTATGCTTCAGGATTATCTAATCTGAATTCTTGTAAATGTCTGAAATTTTCTAGTCCGTTTTTCTTAAAATGTCCTAATTCAGCTTTTGTTAAATGTTTTTCTTTTGCTGGAACTACGCCAACTTGAATTGCATTGTAACCATCTGAATCAACAGTTTTTACTTGTGTAACTGTTAACGGATCAACTTTTATTACTGTTACGGGAATTGCAAGTCCTTGTTCGTCAAATACTTGTGTCATCCCAAGTTTTTCACCTATTACTCCCAGTGTCATATTTCACCTTTCTTTTGTGAGCGCTACGTTTCTCTACTTGCCTCGTAGATCACATTCAATTTATAAGGAGATTCCTTCTATTAAATTGTATGTGCCTGTTAAATCTTTTTACAGTTTAACTTCGATATCTACTCCGGCAGGCAAATCCATTCTTGTTAATTCTTCTGTTGTTTGTGCTGTCGGATCATAAATATCAATGATTCTTTTGTGTATTCTCATCTCAAAATGTTCTCTTGACTTTTTGTCAACGTGAGGTGAGCGTAGTACACAATACAAACGACGTTTAGTTGGTAATGGAACAGGTCCGGCTACTCTGGCTTCTGTTCTTTTTACAACTTCTACAATTTTGCTTGCAGATAAATCGATTAATTTATGGTCGTATGCTTTCAAACAAACTCTGATTCTTTGTTGCTTGCTTTCGTTCATTTTTACTTCCTTTTGTATTCTTCTTTACGGCAATTTATTTTACTTAATCGCCCGCTATTCTAATCTATATTAAACATAATCCGCCGTCAACTCCAATTTTACTTTTATTTTCATTTTCTTAATATTTCTTCATTTTTTTGCTTTTTTCTTGACTTTTTCTCAAAATATCGATTTCTCCCCTTTCTTGCCCGTTTTTTCGCTTGTTAACTTTTTTCGTTTTTTTACATAAAATTTTACATTTCTTCACATCAACACCGCAGGGCTAAAGTTTTTATTTTTTCTTCCGATGTAATTTTTGTACAGTTTTTTAAAGGATAATTTATGTCGGAGATTAAAAGAAATTTGGAATCGGGTAATTACAAAAATATTTTGGGAGATACAAAAGAAACAATTGAAGCAATACAAAAATATTTACAACGTTTCAGCGTTGCACCGCCTGCCGATAATTCGGCGGACACACCGTGCAATTCAATTATGAAAATCATTGACAGTACTACCGATGATGATATAAAAAACGATATCAACAAAATCATTAAACATTTAATTTAATTGCAACTCCAATAATTTTCTAACATGCGGGCTAAACGGCTTTAACAACCTTAGCCCGTTTTTTTCAAAAATATTTCACGCACAAAACCGCATTTAACGAAAATTCCGCCATTCTCCAAATAAAAAACTCTTTTCGATTATTAAAATCCAAAGTTATTCACAAATGTTAAAACATATCATTTTCATAAAAAAAATGATATAGTTATTATGCTTAAAATAAATACGGAGGAAAATATGAAAAAAATTTGGATTCGTGATATCAAAAATTATGACGGTCAAAGCGTAACATTGCAAGGTTGGCTGTATAACAAACGTTCGAGCGGAAAACTCCATTTTTTGGAATTGCGTGACGGTACTGCCGAAATTCAGGCAGTTGTATTTAAAGGAAACGTTACGCCGGAAATTTTTGCTCTTGCGGATAAAATTTCGCAGGAAAGTGCCGTTGAAATTACGGGAACGGTCAAAAAACACGAACGTTCAAAAATCGGATATGAAATAGATGCAACAGACGTTAAAATTTTATCGGTCGCAAATGATTATCCGATAACACCGAAAGAACACGGAACTCACTTTTTAATGGAACATCGTCATTTATGGTTACGTTCATTAAAACAAAAAGCGATTTTAAACGTAAGGCACAGAATTATAAAATCCGTCCGTGACTTTTTCGATTCTCACGGATTTACGTTGGTAGATGCACCGATTTTCACGCCGAATGCTTGCGAAGGCACAACGAATTTATTTGAAACGGATTATTTTGATACAAAAGCATACTTAACGCAATCGGGTCAATTATATATGGAAGCTGCCGCAATGGCGGTCGGAAAAGCATATTGTTTCGGTCCGACGTTCAGAGCGGAAAAATCCAAAACAAGACGACATCTTACCGAATTTTGGATGGTCGAACCGGAAATTGCTTTTGCCGATATATATGATGACATGGATTTGGCGGAAGAATTTGTGGAATATATCGTTCAACAGGTACTTCAACACAACAGGGAAGATTTAATAACACTTGAACGTGACATATCAAAACTTGAAAACATAAAACGTCCGTTCCCTCGAATTTCTTATGATGAAGCAATTGAAATTTTGCATAAAAAAGGAAATGACACCCCATGGGGTGAAGATTTCGGCGGTGACGAAGAAACGCTTATCAGTACGGAATTTGACAGACCGGTTATGATTCATCATTATCCGATGGCGGTTAAAGCATTCTATATGAAACAGGAAGGCGACAAAGCGGCTTGCGTTGACGTAATCGCACCCGAAGGATACGGTGAAATGATCGGCGGCGGTCAAAGAGAAGATGATTTGGAAAAATTAAAAGCAAAAATTAAAGAAAACGGATTATCGGAAGAAATTTTCGACTGGTATCTTGATATCAGAAAATACGGTTCCGTACCGCATGCCGGTTTCGGCTTGGGAATAGAAAGAACCGTTGCCTGGATATGCGGTCTGCCACATGTAAGGGAAACGATACCGTTCCCGAGATTAATGGACAGAATAAGACCTTAAAATAAAAAATGACCCTTTCGAGGGTCATTTTTTTCAATCTATTTCAGTATAAGCGACTCACTGTATTTTTCGACTACCACGGATAATCGTCTTTAATTTGCCAACCGTCTTTGACTATTAAAGCCGCACATAAATCTCCCGTACTTTTCCTGTTGCATTGATAACCTTCAGGCCCGTTCATTATTAATTCTCTTGACCAATTAATACCCCACGGAATAAAACTTCCGCTTGCTATTTTGTATCCGGAACCGTTGTCTTCAATCGGCGGTTGATATATCCAATAATTAAAAGTAAAGACGTCACGTCCCATACGATTAGGGTTTTTATCTCCGTTTATGTCAACATACACTCTCACCTGTTTTCCGTATTCGGAAATATCCGGAGTTTTAACGGAAATTTTAGAACCGTCGTTCAAATAAAAAACGGAACCGTAATTTGCCGAAACCGATTTTCCGTCTAATGTTTTGTAATTAAATTCGTTTTCATTTTTATTTTCCATTATATATAAATACGGCAATAAATACTGTTTTGAAAAACCTTTTGCGGATAATCCTTCAATCGACCATGTTTCAACCGGCCCGTTATCTGCAATTGCGAGTGCCGTTGTTCTTGCAAGCGTTGAATATGTTTTTTGCAATTGAGTAATCGTTTCTTGTTTATGAGCGTCGGCAATCAGCATCGGAACGGTAATAGAGGCAATAACACCGATAATTACAAGCGTTATCAGCACCTCCGATAAAGTAAACGCTTTTTTAAAAATCAATTTTTTCATAAAAAAAATTCTTTCTTTTTTATTACTTACAATTTAATTATAAACACCGATTATAAATAAAGCCTATACTTCAAATAAAGGAAAAATCAAGTTACACTTCAACTTTACTTTGTTTAAGCAGAATTTCCAAAATTTCGCAACAATCACCGACCATAACCGAACAATGTGATTTTCTTTCGGCAGAATGAAAATCAAAACCGCAACTTAACACCTTACAGCAATTAACCTTATATTTTCCGGCAAATTTTTCGTTAAACTCTTTTGCAAGACCCCTTGCCTTCATTCCGTCACTGTCTTTTGTTTTTCCGAACATTGCACCGATTACGAGTTGGCTTCCCGCCACGGCACCGCACAAACATCTTACGCCCATTCCGCCCGAAAATGCCGTTGCAACACTCAACAAATCTTCTTTAACATACCCTTCATCAATTGCCGTTTGAACAACAGCCTCCGAACACGAATATCCGCCCATAAAATACCTTACGGCTTTTTCCTTCATCATTTTACAATCTCCTTTTATATCTCTTACTAATTTTACGTCTTAAAACTTATACTTTCTTTATAAATGTGCATTTCGGGTTGAAAATTTTTTAAATCCATGTTACAATTGTAGTATATAGGAAATGAATTATGTACGCTACTCCCGAACTGAAAATATTTCATCTCGAGAAAATCGCAATTAAACTCTTCCTTGTTTTATTCGCAATGACGATTTTCTCCGGTCGGGATTTATCCGTTAATGCGTATAATAATATCATATTACACGGTTATGCGGAAATAAATAATTTTGCGGAAAAAGAGCATGAAAATGCTCTTTTTTTGTCGGAAAAACAATGGGAAAACGAACTGAAAAACAAATATAAAAATTTCAAACCGCAAAAAATAACAAACGGAATTGTTTACGTTCGGATAAACAAAAAAATCAATAACGGAAAAATTAAAATTAATGTTGCCGAAATAAACCGAAATATCAACAAAAACCTCGAAATCATACCGCAATTGGCAAAAAATAAACTTCACGCAAAAAGCGGAATTGACAAAATCGGTTCAAACTCAATCATAGCCGTAAACGGCACTTATTTCAAACAAAACACCGGAACACCGCTCGGAACTCTTGTAATTAACAATGAAATTTTAACCGGACCCGTTTTTGAAAGAGTTGCTTTTCTCATCGGTGAAAATTCGTTTAGTATGGAAAGATTGGGCTTTTCGGGAACAATGCGGGCAGGCAAGAAAGAAATCCGAATTGACAATATAAATAAACCACGAATGTCAAAATATCACACGCTCATATACACAGACAAATGGGGAGAAAAAGCTCCCGAATATAAATTACCGCTTACTTATATTTCGGTTTCAAATAAAAAAATCACCCGAATTTCCGATAAACCTTTGAAAATCGGCAAAAACGAAATCGTAATCACCGGCGAAAGCACAAAGCTGAAAGGCTTAAAAACCGGACAAAGAGTTAAAATAAATTATAAATTATCGACAAATTCGGAAGATTTCAAACACATAATAAGCGGTGGCCCGTTTTTAATTAAAGACGGCAGTATTTTTATTGATACCGCAGAAGAAAAATTAAACTCAATAACCGGAAGAAATCCGAGAAGTGCAATCGGATATACCGACGATAACGTATTGATTATTGTTACGGTTGACGGCAGAAAAGAAGGCACGGACGGCGTTACGCTTCAAGAACTCGCAAAAATAATGAAAGATTTAAAATGTACAAATGCAATGAATTTAGACGGAGGAAGTTCAACCGTTATGCTTGTTAACGGTAAAATAATCAGCGGCTCGAACATAAAATCCGCACAAATAAACAATGCTCTGACCGTAAAAATTAAAGACCCCGTATAAGTACGATTTTGTTACCTGTGTATTCTCCCACAGGTGGGTAAGTGCCCTAACACATCCGTTTCCTGCTGCTCGGCAGGTCTACTTCAATGTTATCGGAGTCTTCTTTCCCTATTAATCAAAATGTAGGAACAAAATAAATACCCATACGAGGTTTCTTTATTATAGCACTTTATTGATTTTTTTTCATTATCTTTTTTAATATTTTTTGCACTTCAACTTCATAATCTTTTTCGGTTAATCCCTGCAATTCAATGTCGGGCTTAATTCCGGTTCCGTCTATATCTTCTCCGTCAGGCAATATATATTTATCGGAAGTTATTATAACTCCCGTTTCGTTTGACATCGGAACAACATATTGTATCGTATTTTTTCCGAATGTATTTTCTCCGATTGAATATGTTTCGAGATTACATTTTAAAGCTCCCGCAAAAATTTCCGCCGCACTTGCCGTTTTTTCGTTCACAAGAAGAATTACGGGTTTTTCCTTAAATATGTTTCGATTTCCGGAATATATTTCATATTTAATTTTTCCTCGTGATTTAATATCGACTATTTTCTTTTCGGTTAACATCAAATCCGCCATTTGTACGGCATTTGTCAACAAACCGCCGTAATTATTCCTTAAATCCAAAACAAGTGCTTTTGTATTATTTGTCGCTTTTATTATTTGTTTAAAATCCTTCAAGGCATTTTTACCCATTATGTTCGCCAACCTTACAATTCCGATATTATCATCGGTTATTGTATAAGACATCGTATTTATCGGAATTTCCGTTTTCTTTAATGATTTTTCGGAAATTTTATCTCCTCTTTTAAATGTAATTTGAACATCATTACCCGATGATTTATCCAAGATGTTTTGAACTTGCGAAACCGACAAATTTTTAACGTCAACACCGTTAATTTTAACTATTTTATCGCCCGTCATAACCTTATTTTCTTTTGCGGAAGAATTTTTTAACACCGTATTTACCACAATTCCTTCCGCCGTCCGGTTAAAAACCAAACCCGTTCCCGTTATTACGGATTCCATTATTCCGCTTTGTGTTGAATATTTGTTTTTGCTTAAAAATTTCGTATAAGGGTCATTTAAACTCGCAAGCATTGTATTTATCGCAACATTCGCATCTTCAAGCGTTCGTATCTTCCCCGCATACCTGTTTCGCCAAGTGTTCCAATTCTGATTATTCATTGTCTTATCTGCATAACGAAGTTTCGTTTCCCGCCAAACATTTATATAGAGTCTTGACGGTGCAACCTTTTGCGAATGATGAAATTTTACGTATTTTTCCGCCAACGGTTTTATATCGAAATACACAGAAGGACGAATTATTACATCCAAAATCATCAACTCCGCCGCAATAATAAACACATATATAAATATATCTTTGATTTTAATTTTTAATTTCATTTTTTTATTTTGTTATTCGGTTATTTAATAATATAATACTATTATGATGAAATTATTAAAAGATTGCATATATATTTTATTTGTTGTTATCGTACTTTCATTTACGACAACGCAAGAATCTTTTTGCCATAATTCCGTCAAATTCGCTCATTTATCGGACATACATTTTTCAACGGTCAGAGAAGATAACAGCTACAAGCTGCTTTCCAAAACAAAACCTTTGCTTATTGATGCAATAAACACGATTAACAAAGAACCGAATGTTGATTTCACGATAATCACCGGCGACGGCGTTGACAGACCCGATAAAAAACAGGTAATTGCATTACTTGAAATTTTACAAACTTTAAAAATGCCTTGGTATTTCACCTTCGGAAACCACGACACAAATCCGCAGGGAGTCGTTAACAAAACAACCTTTTTAAAATGCCTCGGCGAATACAACAAAAATATGCCGGAAAATTCTTCTTATTATTCGTTTAAACCAAAATCCGGATACAAAGTCATTGTTCTTGACGGTGCAAGAGAAGATAAAATTTCTTCTCACGGTTTTATATCGCAAAAACAACTGTCTTGGCTCGATGATACGCTTAAACAATCAAAAAAAGATGTCGTGCTTATTTTTCTGCACTTCCCCGTTGTTCCTCCGTTTGATTCGCCTAATCACGAAATTATAAACGTTGATGACGTAAAATCCGTTCTTGAAAAATATGATATGCCGATTGCCGTGTTTTCCGGGCATTATCACATGACAAAAATTGTTAAAAGAGGAAATATCATCCATGTTTCAGCACCTTCTTTGGCAGGATACCCCAATGCCTTCCGAATTATTGAAGTAAACAAAAAAAGAAATAAAGTTATTTTTACTTTTGATTTTAAAGAAACAAACTTGAAAGATTTACAGGCAAAAACAAAAATAATGACACTCGGCGGAAGTATTTATTACGGAAGAGAACAAGACAGAAACACAACAATTACGATTGAATATTAATCTTTATTGGACAAATTCCGTTAAATACTGTAATATTAATTTTATGAAAAATAAAGATTTTATTGTTAAATTTTGGGGTGTAAGAGGCTCTTACCCGATTGCAAACAAAAACTTCCTGAAATACGGCGGAAATACCTCCTGTGTTGAAGTAATCGTAAACAATCACAGAATAATTTTAGACGGCGGAACAGGAATTATTCCGCTCGGCGAAAAAATTTTTAAAGAACATATTTCCTCCGCAGAAAATGTTTTTGACCGTACCCCGATGAACATTACCGTTTTATTGAGCCATGTTCATCAGGACCATATTCAGGGATTAAACTTTTTTAAACCGATGAATTCGCTCACTACTCAATTTTCACTTTTCGGTTACAGCGGGTTTGACACGAGTTTAAATGAAACCCTCTCCGAACTTATTTACGGAAAATCCTTTCCCATAAATCTTTATGACATTACCGCAGATTGCACGATTTCCGACATCTCGGAATCCGAAATCTTAATAATCTCCGACAAATACGACAAACCGGTTATAAAACGTATTTCAAACAAAAACGACATAACACCCGAAAATGACGAAATTATTATTTCATTTATGAAATCAAATTCACACCCGAATTACGGTGTTATGTGCTTTAAAATTGCTTATAAAAATAAATCAATGGTTTACGCAACCGATACCGAATGCTATTCGGGCGGGTCTAAGAAATTGGAACTTTTTGCAAAAGATACCGACCTGTTAATTCACGACAGCCAATACACTACGGAAGACTACCTTTCTTCGGTTGTTCCGAAACAGGGCTACGGTCATTCTACATTTGAAATGGCTTACGACACCGCAATGGCGGCAAATGCAAAGAAACTCGCCTTCTTCCATTTTGACCCCGCTTACAATGATTTAAAATTGACAAATATCGACACTTTCTTTAATAATAAAAATAAAAATTGTTTTCTTGCAAAAGAAGGACTCGAAATTTGTTTATAAAAAAAATTTTTATTTTCACTCTCCTGTTTCTTTCGGGAAACGTTATTTTTGCCGATGAAACAATTAATGCGAAAAATAACGCATACCTTCACAACAACAAAGGTCTTATTTACCTTGAAGAAAATTATTATTTCGGTGCAATTAAAGAATTTCAAATGGCAATAGACTTAAATCCCGAGTCGCAGGCAAGTGCCGTATTTTACTACAACCTCGGCAACACATACGAAAAAATCGGCTACCCCGCCCTTGCTCGCCCCTGTTTTGAAAAAGCTCTGCAACTTAACCTCCTCTTCTTTGATTATTACTTAAAACTTGCGGAAAATTACAAAAAACTCGGTATTGCGGAAGAAAAACTTAAAGAATTCCAACAAAAAAAATCAACTCCGCTTAATAATGTCTTTATCGGCCTGTTGTTTGTTCAAACAGGAAAAACAAAAACAGGAATTACCGTTTTGGATGATTTTTGCGACAAAGAACCAAAACTTATAATCACAAACGGCGTAAGAAACTATATAAACCAACTGACAAAAGATAACAATTAAATAATTTTTATAAATTTTCCAATGTCATCCCGTGCGAATCACTCCCGCCGGTTTTTATAAGTGCATGCTTTTCGGCTATTTCATTTACTTTTTCTTTTGAATGGAAATTTACGACTTTTCTTAATCGCTTATAACGATAATAGACTTCTATTCCGTCTAATCCCATATCGATTAATGACTTTACGAATTTATCCAAATTAAACGTCCAATAACAACAAGGATGTGCCAAAACGGCAACCCCGCCGGCATTGTGTATTTTTTCAATAACTTTTTTCGGATTTCTTAATGCAAATAATCTGCACAAATTAAATGTCTTACCCGGACGATTTTTTGCATACAAATCTTGCAATCCCTTATTATCAATATCAATTCCGTAGCCCAAAATGTGAATTAACACGCCCTGATGATAACAATCAAACTCAACTGCCGGTATTACAATATCATTACTCAATATATTCGTATCCGTATATGCTTCAACCGTGTTATGATCGGCTATTGAAACATATTTAAAACCCTTTTGCTTTGCCTGCAATACAATTTCATAAGGTGTCATCTTCCCGTCGGAAAAATCCGAGTGGATATGTAAATCGGCATTTTTACAAAAATCCTCTGCCGATAAAGATTTTAATATATTTTTTATTTCTTCTTTTCTCATGTTAAACTTATTTCTGTATAATACTATGCTAATATAAAATATAAAAAAGAGGAAGTATGGCAAGAAAAAAATCAAACAAATTCTTAGGCGTTTTTCAAATTTTCTTTTCAAGTATTAAAACTTACTTTTTATACCTTGACCAATGCCTTAAATATCTGGCATTCCCCGTATCCGGTCAATTAATATCAATTTCGCTGATTTTTACTTTGACATACTACTATGTAACATATTACGAAAAAATCAAAAGTTGTAATACCTTCTTTGCCAACGATACAAACCTTTTTTGGACTTTTATCGTAATAATTTCGCCGCTGCTGATTGTATTTTTAAAAGCATTCTTTAATTACATAATCGCTTTTGAATCGCTTAATATCCTCTTCTATACGGTATCAGGCAAAAAGAAAGAAAAACAAATCGATTTTAAAGCAAACGATAATGTCGTAAAACGCAGGCTCTTCCCATACGTGATTTTACTCCTTGTTATGTCATTCCTGCTTTTACCGCCGATTATTATTGCAAGTGCAATTTTTCTTCCTTTGGTATTTCAAGTCTTTATTCTTGAAAATAACACATCTCCGCTTAAAGCAATATCAAGAAGTATTGAATTGGTAAAAGATAACATTATTCCGACACTTATTTTACTCGCTCTTTGTGCCTTCACTACTTACGGTTTTCTTCCCGAATTGTTTATTTGGACTATCGACAAAACATCTTTAAATAACTTTATAATTCTCTTATTTCAAGAATTTATCAAACTGTTACCGCTTGATAACATAAACAATATTTTAAATATTGTAAACCTGAACATTGATTCTCACTCGATAGCAAAAACAATGTTTGAAGGTACCGTATCGGCTATCGTTATTGCATTTACGCTTCCGTTCAGATGTTGTTGTTTTACCGAATTATATAAATTATATGATTCGGATAAAATTAAAGAAAATTCAAAACAGACCGATGAAATAATTAAAAGAGCAACAACCAAAAAAGGAAAGAATTAATCGGGATATGTTTAAATGCAAAAAATGCAATTCCAAAGATAAATTTGAATTGATGTTCAATCCGGAATACAAAGGGAAGGGTGAATTTAACGTCGAATATACAAAAAATAACGACATCAAAATTACCGTTGACGGATACACTTTTATTCCGAATATTCAATTCATGAATACACACTCCGTATGCAAACATTGCGGAAATATTAATTGCTGGGATTATGATTAAATAAATTAATACACAAAAAAACGGAACTTGTATAAAGTTCCGTTTTTGTAATCTCGTAAATATTAACGTTTAGAGAATTGAAATCTCTTTCTTGCTCTCTTACGTCCGTATTTTTTACGTTCTTTAACACGAGCATCTCTTGTTAACAAACCTTCTGCTTTTAACACGGATTTATAATCTTCATTAATTTTTAATAAAGCTCTCGAAATACCATGTTTGATAGCTCCGGCTTGTGCGGAAACACCACCGCCGACAGCTTTAACTTTTACATCGTAATTTTCTTGATTATCGGTTAATGCCAAAGGTCTGTAAACCATCATTTCCAATGCGGCTCTGTTACCGAAATAAGCAGCAAATGTTTTTCCGTTTACAAATACTCTGCCTTTTCCTTTTACCAATTTAACAACGGCAATTGCAGTCTTTCTTCTTCCTGTTGCCATAATTTCTTTTTCAGCCATTATTTAGCCTCCGTTTCATTATATATAACAGGTTGTTGAGCGGCATGAGGATGTTCGCTTCCTGCATATACTTTTAATTTGTTGAATTGTTCCTGACCCAATGTGTTATGCGGTAACATACCTTTTATTGCTTTTTCCAAAGCCATTGTAGGATTTTTTGCCATCAATTCTTTGAATGAAGCACTTTTTAAACCGCCCGGATATCCGGTGTGGTGATAATACATTTTGTCTGTTTCTTTTTTACCGGAAACTTGGATTTTTTCCGCATTAATAATAATTACAAAATCTCCTGTATCTACGTTCGGAGTAAATTGCGGTTTATGTTTTCCTCTGAGCAAATTAGCGGCAAGAACTGCAATGCGTCCTAACGTTTTACCGTCAGCATCAATTACATACCACTTTCTTTCTACTTCAAGAGGTTTAGCCGAATATGTTTTCATAAGCTTTCTCCATTTATATCATTGTATATTACTTCTGTTAATGTCAAGCCGCAAGGGCTTATGGTCGAACCTGCTTTTGTTTTATCCTTTGATAAAAGAACATCTCTAAGTGTTTCCGGGGCTAAAGATTTTCCCTCTATCAACAGGAGAGTTCCGACGATCATTCTGATCATATTGTACAAAAACCTGTCTGCAATAAAGTCTATATAAATACGGTCGCCTTCACGGCGGGCATACGCTTTATACATATTACAAACTTTTGCCGGATTTGATGTCCTCGACTTTTTGAATGCCGAAAAATCATGTTCTCCCAAAATGTAACTTAATGCTTTATTCATTCTGTCGACATTTAAAGGATATCTGACAAGTAAACAATTGTAATCCCAAGCACTTCTTTGCCTTCTGTTTGCAATAACATAAGTATAATGTCTTGCGATTGCACTTTTCTGAGAATGAAACCGCTTATTTACTTCTCTCATACCTTTTACACTGATATCATCGGGTAAAAGTCCGTTCAGAGAATTAATAAATTTTGCGGTATCATACACCGACGAAGTATCAAAATGCAAAGTCTGACCTTTTGCATGAACACCCGCATCGGTTCTTCCCGAAAAAATTGTTTTGGTTTTTGTTTTTGTCAATGTGCTGATTGCTTTTTCCAGTTCGTCCTGTATAGTTGATACAAACTTACCCGAATTAAGCAACTTGTTTGGTTGTTTTTGGCTTCCGTTGTATAAGGTGCCGATATATTCTATCGTAAGTAAATATCTGGGCATTATACCAATTGAATTAAAGCCATTTCGGCAGCGTCACCTCTTCTGGGCGGTAAGTGATATATTCTTGTATATCCGCCGTTTCTGTCTTGGTATTGCTTTCCGATTTCGGCAAATAACTTTTGAAGAACCGTTAATGAATCAAGTTTTTTACCTTCTTGCATTTCTTCAAAAATTTCACCTGTTTTGTTGTCAACAAATCTTGATGTTTCTACATCAAATATGAATTTGGCAGCTTGTCTTCTTGCATGCAAATCGCCTCTTTTAGCAAGAGTGATAATT
>CAZHCP010000046.1:7843-13754 GCA_964531015.1 uncultured Muribaculaceae bacterium | reverse complement strand
TTAGCACCTGATTTTGAAATGATTTCTTCTTGAACGTTTGAAGGTACTTGTTCATATTTCAAGAATTCCATTGAGAATGTGCCTCTGCCTTGCGTATTTGAACGTAAGTCCGTAGCGTAACCAAACATGTTTCCTAACGGAACCGTTGCTCTTACGATAACGTTACCGGTATTTCCCAAAGGTTCCTGACCTTCGATACGTCCTCTGCGTCTTGAAATATCGCCGATGATAGTACCTGTGTATTCATCGGGAATTTCAATTTCAACTTTCATCATAGGTTCAAGAATACAAGGTCTTGCTTTTTTGCAACCGTCTTTAATTGCCATTGAACCTGCGATTTTGAACGCCATTTCGGAAGAGTCGACTTCGTGGTAAGAACCGTCATAAAGTTCAACTTTAACGTCTATAACCGGATAGCCTGCCAAAATACCGCCTTCAAGAGCTTCTTCCATACCTTTTCTTGCAGGTTCGATATATTCTTTCGGAACCGCACCGCCGACGATTTTGTTTTCAAATACAAAACCTTCGTTTTCGCCTGCGGGAGAAATTCTGATTTTAACGTGTCCGTATTGACCTTTACCGCCTGATTGTCTGATGAATTTAGAATCCTGATCGGCATTTCCTAAAATTGTTTCTCTGTATGCAACTTGCGGTTTACCTACGTTAGCATCAACTTTAAATTCTCTTAACAAACGGTCAACAATGATATCCAAGTGCAATTCGCCCATACCCGATATGATTGTTTGTCCTGTTTCGGTATCCGATTTAACTCTGAAAGAAGGATCTTCTTCCGCAAGTTTTTGAAGAGCAATACCCATTTTATCCTGATCGGCTTTTGTTTTGGGTTCGATTGCAACCGAAATAACCGGATCGGGGAATTCCATTTTTTCCAATATAATCGGGTTGTTTTCATCACACAAAGAATCACCTGTTGTAGTATCTTTCAAACCAACAGCAGCACAGATATCACCCGCATAAACTTCGGTAATTTCGTTTCTTTGATCAGCGTACATTTGAACCAATCTTGAAATACGTTCTTTTTTGCCGTTTGTAGCGTTTAAAACGTAAGAACCGGAAGTTAATTTACCCGAGTAAACTCTTAAGAAAGTTAAACGACCTACATAAGGGTCAGTCATAATTTTGAAAGCAAGAGCAGCAAACGGTTCGTTTTCGTCAGAGTGTCTTGCAACTTTCGTACCGTCTTCCAATTCGCCTTCAATAGCTTTAACGTCTAACGGAGAAGGCATGAAGTCAACAACGTTATCCAACAGTAATTGAACACCTTTGTTTTTGAATGCCGTACCGCAGCATACGGGAACGATTTGGTTGTTGCAAACAGCTTTTCTTAATACTTTTTTAAGTTCTTCGGTTGTAGGTTCTTCACCTTCCATAAACTTCATCATCAAGTCATCATCAAATTCGGAGATTGCTTCAACCAAAGCGGCGTGATATTCGTTAGCTTTATCAACCATATCAGCAGGGATATCTTCAACTTTAATATCCGTACCCAAATCGTTTGTATAAATATGAGCTTTCATGTCAAACAAGTCAATTAAGCCGGTAAATTTATCTTCCGCACCGATAGGCAATTGAATCGGGTGAGCGTTTGCGTTTAATCTTGTTTTCAATTGGTCGACGACTCTGTAGAAATCGGCACCGGTTCTGTCCATTTTGTTAACAAAAACCATACGAGGTACTTCATATCTGTTAGCTTGACGCCAAACCGTTTCCGATTGTGATTGAACACCGCCTACCGCACAAAATACGGCAACAACACCATCCAATACACGCAAAGAACGTTCTACTTCAATTGTGAAGTCAACGTGTCCGGGGGTATCAATGATGTTAAATTGGTGGTTTTTCCACATAGCCGTAACGGCAGCGGATTGAATTGTAATACCTCTTTCTTTTTCCTGTTCCATAAAGTCGGTAACGGAAGCACCATCGTGTGTTTCGCCGAGCTTATGAGTTTTACCTGTGTAGAAAAGAATACGTTCGGTTGTAGTTGTTTTACCTGCATCGATGTGAGCAGCAATACCGAAGTTTCTTACTCTTTCTAAGGGAACTTGTCTTGCCATCTTCTTTTTTCCTTTATTTAATAACTACATAAATTAATTTTTTCAGCACAATTGCTGTCAGTTTAATTTTTACATAAAAAAACTTTTTTTAAAAGAACTTACTTAATATTTAGTTAAAATATCTTTTTATTTCCGCAAAGCGTAAATATAAGTAAAGAAATTTACTTAACCGAAAAAAAGTAATATACTGATAAATATATAAATATTTTTGGAGAGAAAAATGAGCGAATATTCAATAGATACACTGTTAAGGAAAGCCTTGGAACTCGGAGCTTCCGACCTTCACTTTATTGTCGGCGAAGTACCGTCGTTTCGTATTGACGGAAAAATTATAAAATCGAAATTAAATCCCGTTACGGAAGAAGATATGATGAGTGCGATTGATACAATGGCACCGATATCAATGCGGGATAAAATTTTCAAATCGTTTGACTCGGATTTTCCTTATGAAATTGAAGGAGTTTGCCGTTTCAGGGTCAACCTCGCAATGTCTTTCGGTTATCATTCAATGACAATCAGGCTTGTTTCTTATGAAATTCCGACCCCCGAAAAATTGCAACTTCCAAAGAGCGTAACGAAATTTTCGGAATTTGACAACGGTATCGTATTGGTAACGGGTGTTGCGGGTTCGGGTAAATCTACAACCATTGCTTCAATTTTAAATCACATAAACAACACTCAGAAAAAACATATTGTTACGATTGAAGACCCTATCGAATATGTTTATAAAAGCGACAAATCAATTTTTACGCAACGTCAAATCGGGATTGATACGGCAAACTATTTGGACGGTTTGAAATATGCACTTCGTCAAGACCCCGATGTTATTCTTATCGGAGAAATAAGAGATATGGAAACCGTTGAAAGTGCTTTACACGCAGCGGAAACGGGTCACTTGGTTTTTGCAACGTTGCACACGTTTAACGCAATACAAACAATTAACCGTATTTTAAGTTTCTTCCCGCCTGCCGAAAGAAATGCGGTAAGAAGTCAATTTGCGGAAGTATTCAGAGGTTCGATTTCTCAAAAACTTCTTCCCGACCTTAACGGAAAAGGAAGGGTTCCCGCAACGGAAATTCTTTTCTCTACTCCGACAATCAAAGATTTTATCTTGAAAGACGAACTTGAAGAAATTTACAAACTTGTTCAAAAAGGCGGTTATAACGACATGTTAACCTTTAATTCATCGTTATACGAATTGTATAAAAAAGGCAGAATTTCAAAAGAAGTTGCACTTGAACACACCGACAACAAAAACGAACTTACCCACTTGTTCAGGGGCGTATATTCGGGTAGCGGTAAAATGGATTTTTAGATGAGAGAACAATTTATAACGGATGTTATCAATTTGAAATCCTACAACCTCAGCGAATCCGATAAGATAATTCTTATGTATTCAAAAGATAAAGGATTAATCAGGGGGGTCGCAAAAGGAATTAAAAAGCCTAAAAGCAAGTTGGGCGGCAGAATGGAAATGCTTGTCGCAAACAAACTTATGCTTAATAAAGGCGGTAATTTGGATACCATTTGTCAGGCTGAGGCGTTAAACACCTTCTTTAATTTAAGAACGGATATAAATAAATTATTTTATGCAATGTATTGTAGCGAAATCGTTGCAAATTTCGGTAGCGAAAACGACCCGAACAGCAATGAAATATACAATTTGTTCTACACCTTTCTTGAACAACTTTCGCACGATACGACAAAAGTCGGTGCACTGCTCTCGGTGATTAGATTTCAACTGAAAATAATGAACATTACCGGATATTCGATTGAGCTTAACAATTGCGTAAAATGTTTATGCCCGAGCGAACATGAAGAACAAAATATTTATTTTTCAATTGAACAGGGCGGTATTTTATGCAAAAAATGTGCAACCGAATTTAATAAAAAAATTAAGATTTCTTACAAAATTACCGAATTTTTAAATACTCTGCAAAAAGAAAATTTTAAAATTCATACAAAATATGACGATTTGGCAAACGAAAAAGTTTGCGAAACATGTATGAATTTACTTAAAAATTACATAGAATATTATTCACCTAAAAGATTTAAAACAATAAGCGTATTGGAAAGTATAAGGCAGTAAAACATGGAATTAAATCAATATATAGAACACACACTTTTAAAGCAGGATGCTACAAAAGAAGAATTAACAAAACTTTTGAAGGAAGCAAAAGATTATAAATTCAAAGGCGTATGCGTTAACGGCAACAACGTAAAAACCGCTAAAGAATATTTAAAAGATACGGAAGTAAAAATCGTAACCGTAGTCGGCTTCCCTTTGGGAGCATGCAAAAGCGAAGTAAAAGCATTTGAAGCAAAACTCGCAATTGAAGACGGTGCGGATGAAGTTGATATGGTTATAAACGTGCAATCAATGAAAGATAAAAATTTTGAATATACGTTAAATGATATCATCACCGTAAAAAAAGCCTGCGGAAACATTCCGTTAAAAGTAATAATAGAAACCGATTTATTAACCAAAGAAGAAATTAAAAAAGCGTGCGAAATAATTATTGAAGCAAAGGCGGATTTTGCAAAAACATCAACAGGTTTTGTAAAAAACGGGGTCGGAGCAAAAGTCGAAGATGTCAAATTAATGTTTGAAACATTAAAAAATTCCGATGTTAAAATTAAAGCCTCGGGCGGAATAAAAGACAAAGAAAAAGCAATCGCACTTATAAATGCGGGGGCGGTAAGGCTCGGCACGAGTTCCGGAACAACCTTGGTTTGTTAACATTGGTCGGGATACGGCAGTATTCCTTTTAGTACATCATCAAATTCTTTCATCGTATACAGCACTACTTTCGCAGGACCTCCGTCAGGACCGAACAGTATGCGTTTTGACAATTTTGTCATCTTATACTTAAAGGATTTTTCGGGATAAGTTTTCAAATCTTTTTCATATTTTTCAAGAAGTTCAATTCCTTTTTTTGTCATTGCGAACCTGTTTCGTTTTGCGGTTATTGTTTTCGGAATTTCTTTGAAAATATTTACGCCTTCCGTACTCGCTTTAATTGCAAAGTGCATAATATTCACCGCAATAAAAATTGAGGCAATATATCCCCACGCAATTTTAGTACGTTTTTTCAATATATTGTTTTGCTTTTCGGATTCCGTCAATTCTTTTTTTTTGAACTCGGGAAGAATACTCTTTCTCTGAGTACAAACAGGCGTATTGTTATAAAGTCTGACCGAATTTTCCGTTAAAAGATTCATTGCAAGTACTTAACCTTATTTTTGTTTAAGAACTTCCAAACCGCTTTGTTGTTCGATATACGGTGTGTCGATTTCAAATAAATGAACACGACCCGGTCCCAAATCAGTGGCAATTTTGCCTGCTTTTACCTGAAATTCGCTGTTTTCTCCGTATGTATCAAACAGATTTTTCAAATCTTGGTCTGCTTTTAAGCCGGGAATTTTAATAATTCCGTCCTGACGCATATTAACATCTCTGTTTGCTACGACCAACAATGTTTTACCGTTCAAATGACGAGCAAAAGCAATAATATGATTGTTTTTATCTTCCTCAACTTTCAACGGAATAAACGAACCTTTTGTTAAAATATCGTGATATTTTTTATTGCTTCTTACGTCCAAAGTATTTTTCATAAAATCACCGCATTCGGGGTGTTTGCCGATTAACGGACGAGAGAAATTAAATATATCGGGCTTGCTGCGGTGAACTTCACAGAATGTAGAATTCGTATCGGATTCATGTTTTTCAACACTTGTACCTTCAAAATCGTAAATGTAATAATCACCCGATTGATAACCGTCGAAATAGTACGGGTTTAACATCGGCAATGTTGCCTGTAAACCGGAAACCA
>CAZHCP010000046.1:0-7743 GCA_964531015.1 uncultured Muribaculaceae bacterium | reverse complement strand
GCAAACTCAGGGTCTATCGAACGTGAATAATTTATTACATCCTGCCAAAATTCCGTCGGTTTTGCTCTTGAAACATCGGCACGAATACCGTCTACACCTAAATCCATACACATATCGACATAATCTTTATGCAATTGCAACAATGCGGGGTTCAATTCCCTTTTGGATTCATCTTTCCAAGGATTAAACATTCTGATATCATCCCAACCGCCGGGAGTTTTCGGAGTTCCGTCTTTTTCCACAGCCATTAAATCTTGTCTTTCATTGTAAAGGTCGAAAGAAGCACAACTCGGTAAATCAAGCATTACCCTGATATCTCTTTTATGACATTCGTTTATAAAGTTTTTGAATTCTTCTTCAACGGTACGAGGGTCATTTTTATCATCCAATGCGGGGTCAACTTTCAGAAAATCCGCAGGTGCATACACCGAACCCGCAGTACCTTTTGCGTTTGATTTGCCCGGCGGATGTATCGGTAAAACATGCAATGTATTAATACCCAAGTTTTTTAATTCGTCCAATCTTTCGATTGCATTGTTAAAATTGCCTCGAATATCGCCGTCACGTTCTCTCAACAACTGATTACCGGCATTATCTTTTGCACCGAAGTTTCTCATGATAATACCCATCATTGTTACATCGTTGTTGTTAAACCTTGTTCTTAAATCATTATGTTTGGCGACAACATTTGAAACTTCGCTTTTTTGGCTGACTTGCGGTATTGCAATTTGAGCTTGATTTGCAAGGTAACGTTCCAAAACATTTGCACCTGAAGGTTGCGGTGTTGATTTTGCAGTTACCGCTTGCCCTTGTACTTTTGTTGTTACCTGTTTCAAAACAGGTTTTACGGTTGTTGTTTTTGATAGTATGTCAATATAATTAGCCATTTATTTTGCTTTCCTGTTCTGCTTGTTTTTCAACTTTTGTTTTTCTGCCGATTGCCAAACCCGCAACCAAGGTGACTGTTGCCAACACAGCCAATGAACCGCCGAATATTCTCAACCATTTTTGTGAGTTATAATATTTCTTTGCATTTTCCTGAATTAAAGATTTTGTTGATTTTCCGGTTAACGCATTTTTTGTCAGGAAGTCGGGATTTGTATTTCCGTTCTTTATACCATCTACAACACGCCTTTCTAAACCGGGAGTCATATCATTTTTCCAATTTAGAATATTATCACGGAACGCATCTTTATAATTGTTAAGAGAGTTTGCTAATGCGTCATTTACGTTACCGACATTGTGCTTTTTATCATATAAAAATGTCATTAAATTTTTATAATCTGCATCGGACAAATTGAAACTGCTTGTGGTTAATCGTTCGGCATTGTCAACAATTGTTGCATCAAGCAAATATTTTTTGCCTGCTTCAATTATTTTTTTCGCTTCAACCTCCGAACAATTGCAATGTGTTTTAACATCTTCGATTAACGTGCCTTTCGCATCACGTTTAAAGAAATCCAATGTTTGCAATAAACGATAGAATGATGATGTAACACCCGTTGCCTTTGCTTTTGCGTTTGTTGTTATTTCACTGCATACACTGCCGCATTTTAACTCATCGTTCAATACGTTTTGAATATTTTTGTAACCTGCAAATTTATTTTTATTATTTCTCAAAAGTTCTTTTGTTTTTGCTTCAACCGTGCCCGTAAATTCAGCACCGATTGTATCATCGGTTTGTCCTATAATTTTAACCAATTCTTCAACAACTTTATTATATTGCTTATCATCTTGTACCAATGTGTTGAGTGCACTTGCAATATCATCGGTGTTTCCGTTCATCAAATTCCGTAACTCTTTGTTACTTCCTTTAAACAACCGATTTAAGAATTTGGGATTTTGTGCATTTGTCATTGTTTTTATAAGCGAATTTGAAGCTTTTTCAAATTGATTTGCCGCAAAAACACCCGATTTCTCGCCGATTCTTGCATCTATATATTTATCTATCGGAGCTTTACCCTTTGATAAATCGTTTAATTTTCCGCCTAATTCTATCAGCTTATCCGCAATAACATTAAGCGAAGGTTTGTTTTGTTTTGACAATTCGGAATTTAATAATTTGTTAAATTGGTTAATTTCTTTTTTATTTTTACATCCTTTCTTTACCGATTTTGTCAAAATGTTTGCTACATTGCCAACAGCTCCTGACGACATTTCTTTTTTCAAGGTTTCATTATTTAAGATATTTTTTATTACATTTTCGTCATTAACGCCCATGTTTGCCAACGCATTTTTGACAACATCCTCGGTTAAGCAATTATTTGAATTTAAAAGCCCGTTAATATCAGCCTTTATCGCACCACGCAATGCTATGTCCGAGCTAAGACCGGAAGATGAAAGGATGTCGGTAAGTTTATCAATCATTCCCGCATCAACGGGTTTGGTTCCGTTTTCATTAATAAATTTATTCAAATTTTTCGTAACCAATTCCGCAGCTTTTTCATTGCCTTTTTCAACCGCTTTATCGTTTACTTTTTTTATAATTTCATTGGCACGATATTTTAAATTTTCTTTTAATCCGGCTTCCGGAAGTTTAACCGCTGATTTGAGTTCCGTTTTTGCCAAATCAATTTTTTCATATAATTTGTTTATCGGTTTTTCAACCAGATTACACATTAAAGCACTTGATAACGGAGTTGCCAAACCTGCCGTCATCATCCATAACGTGTTACCTTGAACGGCGGTTTTCTTTGCTCTTTGTTTTATATAATTATCTCTGTCGGGCAATTTTTTGCTTACGCCTAATTTTTTACCCATTCTGTCCAAATCTTTTCTTGAAAACATATCCGTTAAATCGTATTGCGGATCTTGGAATAACATTTTCTTACGGTCTTGCGAATCGACATATTTTTGATGTATATCAACTCCCGTTCTCATTTTCAAAGGAGCCTGTATCATTAATTTCGGCCACAATGACATTGCCGCAAGGAAAGTTCCGCAACCGACAAATTCCATTGTCTTACTTAATTTTAACGGATTTTTTATACATAAGTACGCTGCAAGTCCGAGAGAACCTGTTTTTAATGCCAAATCATTTATTCTGCCCAATTCATGGTCATTTGCTTTTCCTTTAACGGCTTTGCCTATGCTCACGATGTCACGTCCGAAATCTTTTGCGATTGTGACGGGCGAATCAAATATTCTTGAAGGTAATAATTTACCTTTGTGTTCCAACGGTTTTATCGGATTTGCAATAGTTGTAACGGGAGTTTGTGCCTTAACAAAATTACTTTGTTTGGTAACCAATACTTCCGGTTTCTTTGCTGTTGTTTGATATAATGCGGTATTATTAAGTAAATTTGTCATATTAGCACACTACCTTATTTTTTGTCTTATCAATTAACGGTGAAGTTGCGATTTTTTTAGACCCCTTATCTTTATTAAAGTCAATCAGAGTTACAAAATTGCCTAATAAAGTTACTCCGGCAGCAACGCCTAACAGGGTACGACCCGCATATTTCAAGGATTTCTTGTCATTGTTAACAAATTCTTTACAACTGTTAACAAATCTTTTTCCGAAATCAACAAACGGTTCGGTGATGATTTCTTTGATTTTTTGCGATTTTAAACTTTCATCTCCAATGTCTTTGACATTTTTTAATTTTGCCCCCATATATTTTATCGAAGACAAAGAAAGGTCTTCAAACGGCTTTTGCATTGCAACACCTACTGCCGTTGCAGCCCACAAATAAGAAGAAAGTGTCGTAAATAATTTCGTTTGCACCATTTTTTTCCTGATTCCGTCTTTTACTTTTTGGTCGGAATAATCAAGATTTTTCATGTGCATTCTTTTCGCAACTTTATCGAAATATGCGTTTCTCTTTTCTCCAAACTCCGGTTTGTCGTACAACAAATCCCAATACGGGAAGTCAACACTTTCAAATACTTTATGATATTCGTATTTTGTCAAATTTTTCTCGTTATGTCCGTCCGGAAGTTCATATATGCGTGCTTTGTATTTCAAATTCGGGTCAATACCGTATCTCATCTTCACGGGAGTTTCTATTAACTTTTTCGATAAAGATTTTGCAATGCCGTAACCTGCAACCCCGATTGCCATTTTCTTTCCCGTTTTGGAAGCGGAAACCGCAGCCGGAGTATCAAAAAACTTTGCCGCATAATTAAAGACGGCAATCATCATTGCACTGCCCGCCAAATAAGGGACTGTGCCCATAGTTAAAAATTCGTAAAAATTGGCATTTTTACTGCCCCTGAAACCTCTTAACGGATAATCAGTAAACGCATGCTTTAATTTTGAGGCTTCTACTTTTATATCGGTTCCGACTTTTTTTATCGGATTTTTCGTATAAAGCAATACTGCAGGCTCGTCCTGTTCGCAGACCTTTTGCTTGTCTTGTGTTTTTACCTTCTTAAAAGACACACCCTTTGATAAAATATTTTGATTTTGTACCCCTACCGTATAGACCATGATTCCTCACTTTTTGAATACCCATACCTTTTAAGTATCCTAAAAATATTATTTTGCTACATGACCGCAAAAAATTGAAAAAATTTTACATTTCTTTACAAATATCGTGCCGATTTTTTTAATCTTTTTTCTTGCTAAAAAATGCCGATAATTATAAAATAATATTTGTAGATAACCATTTAGTAATAAAATTATTCCCGTGAAAATATTTCACAAAAACTTTTATTCCTATCGCAATTATTTACAAGCATTACTAATTAAGGAGAATACCAAAATGTACGAAGACGAAAAGCTTATTTGCGAAGATTGCGGAAGTGAATTTGTATTTACGGCCGGCGAACAGGAATTTTATGCTTCAAGAGGTCTTGTTAACAAACCTAAACGCTGCCCCGAATGCAGAAAAAACAGAAGACAAAAAAACAGAAAAAAATTATATGAAGTAACATGTTCTAAATGCGGTTGCCAAACAAAAGTTCCTTTCAAACCCATTGAAGGAAAAGAAGTTTATTGCAAAGATTGCTATGCCGCAATGAAAGAATCGGTATAAATTATATTTTTTAAATAAAAAAAGAGATGTTTGAAATGACATCTCTTTTTTATTGTATTTTAAATTTTATCCTATTACCGAAAAAGACGAACTGCCGGATGAAGAAAAACCTCCGCAAGATGATGTTGAAGAAAATGCAACCGTTCCCGCAGTTTCCGCTCCGAATATGTTTCCGGCATTTGAAGAAGAATACGAATACCAACCCGAAGATGCAACGGTTCCTGCCGTTTCTGCCCCCTCTTTTGAAGCAAACAACGAAATAAATCCGCCTTTATTTTGATTTGACGCAAATAACGGAATAAACGCAAATGTGTTGTTCATTGTTCTTCTCCTGATATCCTCTAATGTCCTCTATTTATATAAAAACTTTTTTTATGACCCGATTTCAATTGTTTCTTTTTTTGTTACAATACTTAATGAATATGTTAAGACATTTATATTTAATGCTTTTTCAATTCAAACATGGTTTAATTATCTTATAAATTGTCAGTCGGAGAAATTATGAAATCACTAAACATAGGAATAATAGGTTTTGGAACGGTGGGTTGCGGAGTTTATAATGTTCTGCAAAATTATAAAAATATCAACATTGTTAAAATAGCCGTAAAAAACATTAATAAAAAAAGAAATATAGAAAATTTTAACGAAGCATTATTAACCGATAATGCATTTGAAATTGCGGAAAATCCGGATATTGACGTTGTTGTGGAAGTTGCCGGAGGTGTTACCCCGACTTTCGACGTTCTAAAAAGAGCAATAGAAAACAAAAAACATATCGTCACCGCAAACAAAGAGTTGCTTGCAAAAAGAGGCGGTGAATTATTCAAAATCGCAAAAGAAAATAATGTGGTAATATTATATGAAGCGGCGGTTGCAGGCGGTATCCCCCTGATTATGCCGATAAAAACAATTCTCTGTGCAAACAAATTTACAAAGATTGCGGCTATCTTAAACGGTACGACCAATTATATTTTGACAAAAATGGCGGAAAAAGAACTTTCCTACGAAACCGCATTAAAACAGGCACAAGAATTGGGCTATGCCGAAACCGACCCGACCGGCGATGTTGAAGGCTTTGATGCGGCATATAAATTGGCAATACTTTCAACAATCTCCTTCAATAAAAAAATTGATATTAATAAAATTTACAGAGAAGGTATTACAAAAATTACGGCACAGGATATAAAATCAGCAAAAGAACTCGGCTACGGAATTAAACTTATTGCAATGGGTCAGGTGCTTGAAAACGGAAAAATCGACGTGAGAGTTCACCCTATGTTGGTTTCAAAAAAACATCTGCTTGCAAAGGTTGATAATGCAACAAATTCCGTTATGCTGAGCGGTTACCCCGTCGGAGATTTGGTATTAACCGGTGCAGGTGCCGGAGCTGAACCTACGGCAAGCTCCGTTGTCGGAGATTTACTCGTATTAAGTGCAGAACTTGAATTTTCACAAAAACCGATACCTCAATCAATATGCAACCATGAAGAATTTGCTCAACAAATTGATATCGGTGATACTTATAACGAATATTATATTTCTTTGACCGCGGCAAATCACCCCGGAGCTATCGGAAAAATAGGTACAATTTGCGGAAAAAATAACATAAATATTTCAACAATAATGCAAAAAGGCGTAAACAGCGATAATACGGCGGCAATTGTCGTTATTACGGAAAAAAGCAAAGAATCCGATGTCCAAAATGCACTTAACGAACTTTTGAAATCGGATTGTATTAAAAATACCGATAACTTATTAAGGGTTATGAATTAGGAGGAATTATGGAAAAAAATCATTATACGGGTTTAATCAATAAATACAGAGAATACTTGCCGGTTTGCGACACAACTCCGGTTATTACGTTGAACGAAGGAAACACTCCGTTAATAAAAGCGGATAATTTTGCAAAAAAAATCGGTTTAAAAGGTAATGTGTATTTTAAATATGAAGGTGCGAACCCGACCGGAAGTTTTAAAGACAGAGGCATGACAATGGCTGTTACAAAAGCCGTTGAAGAAGGTTCAAAAGCAATCATTTGTGCTTCAACCGGAAACACCTCGGCGGCGGCTGCCGCATACGGGGCAAAAGCGGGCTTGCGTGTTTTCGTCTTAATTCCTGACGGTTATATTGCACTCGGAAAACTGTCGCAAGCAATGATGTACGGAGCGGAAATTATTGCAATTCAAGGAAATTTTGACGAAGCCTTGGAAATGGTTATTGAAATTTCCAAAAACTCTCCGATTACACTTGTAAACTCGGTTAATCCGTACAGAATAGAAGGACAAAAAACGGGAGCATTTGAAATTATTGAAGCATTGGGCGATGCACCGGATTATCATTTCATACCTGTCGGCAACGCAGGAAATATTACTGCATATTTTAAAGGATATGAAGAATTTTTCGCACTTAAAAAATCCTCTCATTTGCCGAAAATGATGGGCTATGAAGCGGAAGGTGCAGCGGCAATCGTGCGAGGAGAAAGAATTGCGAAGCCGGAAACAATTGCAACCGCAATCAGAATAGGCAACCCCGCAAGCTGGAAACAAGCCGAAAGAGCAAGAGATTTATCAAACGGCAAAATTGACTCGGTAACGGATGATGAAATTATTAAAGCATATAAATTAATTGCATCAACGGAGGGAATTTTAGCCGAACCCGGAAGTGCCGCTTCGGTAGCAGGATTAATCAAAGCACATAAATCGGGACTTGTAAAAGAAAATTCGACATCCGTTTGTATTTTAACCGGAAACGGATTAAAAGACCC
>CAZHCP010000045.1:0-14000 GCA_964531015.1 uncultured Muribaculaceae bacterium | reverse complement strand
CTATCAAAAAGAAATCCCAATTGAAGATATATCCTTGCGCTTAGCGCAAGGGTTTTCTTTATTTAACAAGTGAGGTTTATTATGAATACAAAAAAACAATATCAATTAAACTATTTATCGAAATTATTTTATTCTGAATATGACTTGAAAAAATATCCTGAAATTGAAAACAAAGATGATCGACCTTACATGGTTTTATTAATAAAAATTAAAAGTAATACTTTTGCCATACCATTTAGGACTAATATACATCATAATAGTTGCTATAAATTTAAAACATCTACTCGTTCGACGGATTCTGTTACAGGAATTGATTATACAAAAGCGGTTATAGTTAATAATATAAAATACATAGGTAAACCCGCAAGAATAAATGATAAAGAATATACTGAATTAAGTGATAACTACGGATTTATAATAAATCAATTTCAAAAATTTGTATCTGATTACATTAAATATGCAAATAGCGAAAAAAGATATTATGCATCAAAAAAATTCAAATATGCAACTTTAAAATATTTTCATAAAGAACTCGGTATTGAATAAAAAAATATTTTGATGGAATTGTTGGCAACAAGTTTGAATGACATGATAAAGTGTAGATATGTACATCGTTATTGAAGTAAAAATAATTTTTGAATTCTAGTTAGCAATTTGAGTTCCTAACGTCAGATTTTTATATTTTAGAAAAATACCGAATGAAATTTCTAAATTATGCCGAATGAAAAATAGAAATTATACCGAATGAGATTGATTTTTGTTCAAAATCATAGTATAATAAACTAAACATAAATTAAATTAGGAGGCTTATTTTGTGAAAAAAATTGCTAACATAGATAAGTATAAAAACAGAATAATGGATGAACAAGTTAAGAGATACTTAAATACTTTTGGAGCTATTTGTATTGAGGGGCCAAAATGGTGTGGAAAGACATGGATTTCATCATATCATGCCAATAGTGAGTTCTTAATAGCTGATTCAGCTAATAATTTTCAAAATAAAAAATTAGCTGAAATATCTCCTGAATTAATACTTGAAGGAGCAACACCGAGGTTGATTGATGAATGGCAAGAAGTGGATTCTATTTGGGATGCAGTACGCTATGCTGTTGATCAACGTGGAGAAAAAGGACAATTTATTTTAACTGGTTCTTCAACACCTAAAAAGAAAGAAAATAGAGTTCATAGTGGAGTGGGTAGAATTGGTAAGTTACGTATGAGAACAATGTCACTATATGAATCTGGTGATTCAAGTGGTAAAGTATCATTAGAAGAATTGTGTGAAGGAAAAATGAAACAAGCACTAACTGGAGATGTTAATTTAAAGGACTTAGCAAATTATATAGTTAGAGGAGGATTTCCGGGGGCATTAGATGTTCCTTTAGAAAATATTCAACTAATTTCAGAATCTTATATTGAAACAATTTTAAATGACGATGCTCAAAGAATCGATGGAAAGAATTATGATATTAATAAAATGCGATTATTATTGCGATCTCTAGCAAGAAATGAGAGTACTACTGCTACTAAAAAGAAACTTGCTAACGATATTAAAGAAATAGATGATGAAACAGTTGATTATGATACTGTTACAACATATCTTGATGTTTTTGATAGATTGTTTTTACTTGATAATCAAAAACCTTTTTCAACACAAATTCGTTCATCAGTTAGAGTAAAGCAAGCTGAAAAAAGACATTTTTGTGACCCATCACTAGCATGTGCTTTATTAAAAGTAACACCTGAGAAATTAATTAATGATTTAGAAACATTTGGATTTTTGTTTGAAGCATTATGTGAAAGAGATTTAAAAATATATGCAGAGTCATTTAAAGCGCAAGTCTATCACTATCAAGATTATGAAAATAGAGAAATCGATGCAGTTATAGAACTTGATGATGGTAGATGGTGCGCATTTGAAATTAAACTTGGAGCTAATCAAATTGATCAAGCTGCAAAGTCTCTTCTTGAAATTAAAGAAAAAATTGAAAAAGATAGTGGTAAAGTTCCTTCTGTTTTATGTGTTATATGCGGGATGTCTTCTGCCGCATATAAAAGAAAAGATGGGGTATATGTTGTGCCAATTACGGCTTTGAAAAATTAAAATAATTTTAAAAAGTCTCTAAAAAAATAAAAAAGAGTAATGGTTGAAAAAGAAAGTAATTAAAAAGATTGGATTTTTAAATTAAAAGGTTTATTTTGTGAAAAAAATGTGTATAATAAAATTGCTGAAGAATGTACTAAAAATAGATATTCTTCAACTTTGAAAAATTATTTCACAAAATTGACAAAATTCAAATCTTGTGATACAATATAGTTGAAGAAAGGGTGCGAGGGTAGCACCTATCAAAAAGAAATCCCCATCAAAGACTGGGTGTGAGGGTAACACCTGTCAAAAAGAAATCCCTATTGAAGATATATCCTTGCACTTAAACGCAAGGGTTTCTTTATTTTGGATTGAGTTATATTATGAAAAAAAGAGTTCTGTTAAAAACTCTTGTGATATAAAAAATATTTATATGATTAAAATAAATTTTAGTATTATAAAAGTGTTTCATAGTTGTACATACCATATAAAACGCGTACTATATGTATTTCATTATTTTTTACATGATAAAATGCAATATAATTATTTATAATCAATTTTCGCAGTGATTTTTCTTTAACATATTTATTATTTATGTAAGGACAACTTTCAGGAAAAATACAAATGTTTTCAAATGCTTTTTCAAAGTTAGAAATTTGTTTTTCTGCTGCAGTTGGATTAGAAAGTTCAACAGATATGTAATAAAATATTTGCTCTGCGTCATATTGAGCCATAGGTGAAATTTTTATATTATAATTATTATTTACAATATTTTTCCCTAATAGTTTCAAAAAACTTTTCTCCATCTACAAGGGGTGAGCCATTTTCTATATCATCCAAACTTTCATTAATAAGAGTTGCTGCTTGCAATTTTTTTAACACAATTGGTTTATTATTTCCTTGATAAGTTTTAATAATTTTAGTGGTATTTTTAAATGGTAATATTTTAGGTGAAGTTTTGTTCATGATTTCCTCCTGTTAAAATTATATGTTTACTATGGTATTGTATCATGGTTTTTTAATTTGTTCAATGTTATTATTTATGCCATTTTTCAACAATCTTCCCAATTTTGTCACTCTCTTATTAAAACACTTTATTTTTAATAAAAAAAATGTTAAAATATGATATGTTAAAGGTGAGAGTATGTCTTATATTGAAATAAAAGATTTAATAATAAATGATATAAAAATAAATCTAGAATTATTAGATAAAGAAATTGTTGGGATATATCAAACAAAGGAAAATAGGGAAACTATTAATGAACTTTTATTTATTCTTAGTGGTATAAATAAAGGTAGGGGAAGTTGTACTTATTTTAATAAAGATGTCTTTGATAACTCTCTTTATTTTAAAAAAAGAATCTTTTTGGATTTTTCTTTAACATATACTAATACTTTAAAAAAAGAGTTTATTAGCGAAAACTTTATGAATCGTTTTGGAATGGAATTTGATGAAGATAATTTTAAAAGATTGATTAAAGAATTGAAGATTCGTCAAGAAACAACTTTTGATGTTGATTATAAATTTAGTGAACTTGGAAATACGTTAGTTAATTTTGCAATTTTAAATTCAATAGAAAAAGAAAATCTTATCATTTCTAACCCCACATATAGAGTTGATGGTGAAAGAGCTATAACAATTGTTAAGGGATTAACTAATAAAAATAGATATAATAATGTTTTATTAAACTTAGACTCAATTAGTAATTTTAAAGGATATTTAGATAAAGTATTGTTTGTTACTAAAAAGGATGTAATATTAGTAGATAGTAATACTACTTTATTAGTTATTGAAGATAATATTTATTTAAGAAATGTTATTTGTAAAGGTACAAGTAATACAGTTATTAGTTTAAATGATTATTCTAAAGAAGAATTGAAAAACTTTGATAAGAAAAAACTTAAATATAAAGAGATATCAATATATGATATTGATAAGTATCGAGGTGAAAAAGATGAATAAAACACTTAAGAAAAAGTCAATATTTGATTTATATTATATTCAGTTAGTAGTGGTACTATTAATTATTTGCTTTTTGTTTCTTTCAGTAATTGTATTACTCAAAGATATTAATAAAGGTAATAGTATAGTTGATTCATATGATTTAATTAAAAGTTTATATATTAGTGCAATTTTAGGAGGAGTTTGTTTTACTTATTCCCAAGGAGAAAAATCTTTTAAGTTTCAGTTATGTTTTGGTTTAACTAGAAAAGAGATCTTTTATGATTCAGCAAAAAGAATTTCTCAAGTTATTATTGTTACTTTATTTTTGAGTTTGTTTTATGTTTGGGTAGATAATTATTTTAGTGGTGTAACAACTAATGTATTTAAGATATTTCGTGATGAAGGATTGCTTTTTTTAATAGAAGTATTAACTCTTTCTTGTTTAATTGGATTTAGTTTAGGATTATTAAAACTAAATTCAAAAATTGCTTTTATAATTGTTAGTTTATTTTCTATTGTTCTAATGTTATTTTTAGGAAAAATTAATAGTAGTGAAATTGGAAATTTAATAATGTTTTTTATAATTTTATTATTTATTCTAACTAATAGAATTTTAGTTGAGAAGGTGAAAGTGAAATGATAGAAAAATTAAAGAGTTTTTTTAAAAGTGAAAATGGTTTTAAAGTAATATATATATTTATATTTTTACTATTAAATTTTTTAAATTTATATGTTATTAATAGTAAAATATATATTAAAGGTATGGAAGTAGTACCTAAAACATTTTTAACATTTTTTACTTGTTTTTTAGGTGATTTAGGAATATTAGTTTTTAATTTAGGACTAGGAATGTTTTGTTTTAAAAGCGATATTAAAGCTGGTAAATTCTTAATATGGGTTACTGGATTTGTTTCGCTTGCAATGTTAGTAATTAGTGTATATTACTCATACTATAAATGTTTTCCCTCAATCTATAATTTGAAATCTTTTTCTGGTGAAAGTGGAGGAGATGCATTTATGTTTATGCTTGATTCCATTTTATTACTTTTGAAGAATGCTCAGTTTTTATTCTTACTACCTTTAGTTATAATGCTTGCTATTTGGATTTTCTTTATTCATAAAAAAATAAAAGAGGTTCCAACTATTAAAGGGCATCAATTAATTGGAGAAATGAAAAGAATATATGTAAGTTGTGCTTTAATATTTGGTGGACTTATATGTTTACTTGCTTCCACCGGAATATATAAAAACAAAACCAAAGAAGCAGGGCGTGAAGATTTAAAGATTGTGGCGGAAGGTGTACAGTCTATTGGCGTTATTAATTATTACATTTATGAAGTGACTGATTATTTGTTTTTTAATAATCAAGACCCAGATAGCGAAAAGTTAGAGAATGTTAATAATACTTTAGAGGGTTACTTAACAACTGCTTTTAAAGAAGCCTTAAATAATCAAGAATATGCTGGGGTATTTGAAGGAAAGAACTTATTATTAATTCAAGTTGAATCAATGAATAATTTTCTAATTGGTTTAAAAGTTAATGTTAATGGTGAGGAAAAAGAAATAACTCCTAATTTGAATAAATTAGTTAAAAAAACTTCTAGTGCTTATTTTGATAATTATTATACAACTGTAGGGATTGGAAATACTAGTGATGCTGAGTTTACTATTTTAACTGGATTATATCCAACCGGATATTCTTATACTGTATATGAATATGCTGAAGGAATGGATTATGAAACTATGCCTAAACTTTTTAATGAAAAGGGATATTATAGTTATTCATCTCACGCTAATATTGGTACTTTTTATTTAAGAAGTACTTTACATAAAGAGTTATATGGATTTAGCGAACATATTGATGAAAGAGTATTACAAAGCGAAGGTATATATGATGAAGATAGATTAGTTCATACTTGGGTTAATGATGTTGATTTTTTAGAGTATAACATCGAATTAATGAAGAAAAAAAGTGATGAATTAGGACAACCTATTTTTAACTTTGCTATTACTATTTCTTGTCATATGCCTTATGAAATGAACTTTTCTGAAAACTCTTTAGTAAAAGATGAAGGAGCTAATATGTTTACAGAAAAGGAAAGAATTTTTCCTTTAGGATATAGTGAAATTGATGAACAATTTATGTCTTATTTAGAACATGCATCATATTCTGATTATGCCATTGGTAAAGCTTTAGAAAAGTTAGAAGAAACTGGTTTGTTAGAAGACACAGTCATTGTTTTATATGGAGATCATGGGTGTGGAATAGATATCTATAATATGTTTTATGATAATAAAGAATTATTTTCTAATGATATTAATGATATAATTGAGTATGGAGAAAAAAATCAAGAATTAGCTGAAAGAAGAATGCTTTTAGAAGTTCCATTTATTATCTATGATGGAAGTGAAGAAACTTTATTCCAAGAAGAAGCATATCACTTAGTAAGAAGTCATAATTCTGTTTTAAGAACTATTTGTAATTTATTTAATTTGGATAATAAATATAGTTTTGGAGTAGATATATTAGGAAGTGAAGTAACTTATGGTTATAATCCTCGAAATATGGATATTTTACTAGATAACGTTACTATTAGTGGAATATCACAAGAAGTATATTATGATAAAGATTATGATAATGAAGAACTTTCTATTGTGCAAATTGAAGGAATAATTAATGATGTTTATGAGTATAAAGACTTTAATGATAAAGTGTTAAAATATAGTTTGTTTAAAGAATGATGAAAAAGTGAATTTATCCAGTATAGTTAAATCTATTATCTAGATTAATCTATATTGGATATTTTTTTTGAAAAAAGCTTTTTTACTAATATCTAAATAAGAAAAGATATTACTTTGAGTAAATAGAAAATAAATGAAAAACCACTAGCAATGCTAGCGGATAGTTTATTTTGCAAATTATAAATTTAAAAATAAGCAATTAATTATTCAAAAGGCTTAAAAGTTTTCATGAAACGTTTAAGTAAAAATGTGCAAAAATATGGGAATGTATATATTCTATCACTATAACCGATATTATTAGCAGATAGTTTAAACCCATAAGCAATATCTTCATATTTATCTGAAGCAATTAAAACGCGCATAGATTTGGCTTTTCCGCTTTTGGCTTTTACTTCAACGGGAATTAGGTTAGAAGAAGAACGAATAAAAAAGTCTTCTTCAAGAGTTCCATCTTCTCGCTTATAATAGTATAACTTATAACCAGATTTTACTAATGCATCACTTACCATATTTTCATATAATGCACCTTTGTATACACCAAGATTTCTATTAGCACGCAGATCGTCTTGAGCCTCATCATCTAAAAGTGATACTAATAAGCCTGTGTCTGAAAAATAAAGTTTGAATTTATCTATATCATAATTACCAGATAATGGGAGTTCAGGTATTTCTAAACAATAACAAGCGTTAACTATTCCCGAATCAGTTAGCCATTCAGCGCAACCACGATAATCTCTAAAACGGGCACCATGCTCAACCTTAGATATTTGAAATTTCTTGTTTTCTTTTGCTAGTTGCAAAGCAATACTATTAAATACATTTAAGATTCGCGTTTGATCTAGGCCTTCTGCGTATTTACGAATATCTTCTTTATAATCAGCAATAAGTTGATGTTGCATATCTAATGAACCCTCAAATGTACCTTTTTCTATATAGTTTTTTACAACTTCTGGCATCCCACCTAAAATAACGTAATCAAGAAACAAACTATGGAATAATGACATTTCAAGTTCATTAAATGGAGTGAAAGTCCGCATATGTTCTAACATATCATCGATAACACTATCGCTATATCCTTTTGCCCATAAGAATTCCTCAAAATCCATTGAATGCATTTCAAAATCTTGCTTATTACCTACGCTATTGCTTTCTATTTTTTTGTAATTAATACCGAGCATAGAGCCGCTACAGATAATATCAAAACGACCATCTTCATTAAAAAATTTTAAAGATGTTGCAATTTCAGGGAATTCCGTTATTTCATCAAAAAATATTAAGGTTTTACCATTTATAAATTTTTTAGATGGATCTAGTAACGATATATTTTTGATTATGGCATTTGCCTCATATCCATCAACGGTGATTTTTTTATACTTTTCTTCTTTAACAAAATTTATTTCGATAAAACTTTCATATTTTGCAACTTTTGCAAAGTTTCTGATAGATTCGGTTTTACCTATTTGCCTACAACCTTTAACAATTAGTGGCTTGCGTTTTGGTGTTAATTTCCAATCTAATAAATATTTATCTATTTTTCTTTTTAAATATAGTTCGGACATAGCATTCCTCCTCATTTAGTTTATTATACAAAAGATAATGTAATAAGTCAATGACAAAGCACATTTTTTGAACGAATATTTATATAAAACTACACATTTTTGTGACGAATAATGTATCAAAATGCACAAAATTCGAACGAAAGAATAATAAAATTAAAGCAACATATTTTTATTTGGAATAATAGAGACAAATAAACATAAAATTTAATATGAAAGATTTATATATTAAAACTAAAAATGGTGATATGTTTTATAAAAAAATAATATCTCCTAATAGCAAAGGAAATATTGTTTTTTTACATGGTTGGGGTATGAGTCATGAGACTTTCGACAGTTTATTAGAATATTTTAAAGACTATAATTTGTATATAGTTGATTTTTTAGGTTTTGGGTTAAGCGATGAGGTAAATAAAAAGATTAAATTAGATGATTATGTTAATCATATTGAAGAGTTAGTAAAAAAAGAAGGCTTAGATAGGCTAATTTTAATAGGGCACTCTTTTGGGGGAAGAGTAGCCATAAGAATTGCTAGTAAAAGAAAAATAGAAAAAATAGTATTAGTAAATTCCGCTGGTATTAATCATCACAATTTTAAATATCATTTAAAGGTTTTATGGTATAAAATTAAAAAACTTTTTGTTTATTTATTCAATAATAAAGATTATAATAATTTTGTTAGAAGAAATGGCTCTGCTGATTATAATAGTTTATCATTCAATATGCGAGGGACTTTTAAAAATATAGTGAATGAAGATTTGAAAAAAGATTTAAAAAAAATTAGTTGTAATAGTTTAATTATTGGAAGTCTTTTTGATAAAGAAGTTCCATTAAAAGATACTAAACTTATGAGCGAGTTAATTAAGAAAAGTAAATTCATAACTTTTTATAGAAGTGGTCATTTTAGTTATCTAGATGAAAAAGAAAAGTTTTTAAAGGAGGTAATGTTATTTATTAATGATGGAAATATTGAATAATGTTTTTGAATATGTAAGTTTAGTTTTACTTATTTTAGTAATGTTAAAAATAGTAAATGAAACATTTTTATTTTACCAACAAAGTCATTATCATTTAATAAGTTTTAAAAAGATTTTTAAAAACTTTTTTAGACTAAAAAGAAATAATTATAATTACTTGTTATTTTTGTTAATTTTTGTATTTTTTATAACAAATGAATTATTAATTAATATAAGTGTAGTAGTTATATCTTTAATATATCTATATTTAAAAAGAGAAAAAAGGATTGTTAAATTAAAAATAACAGGAAGAATTAAAAGATTATTTATATGTTTATTATTAGTTAATAGTATATTTACTACTTTAATTTTAATGTTTATACCAATTAAATCAGTAGTTGTAGCTGTATTACTTTTGATAATTATAGAAAATGTGTTAATATTAATATCGGCATTAATTATGATACCAGTTGAGTATCTAATATACTTATATTATAAGAAAAAATGTCAAAAAAAATTAAAAGAAGTAGGTTGTATAAAAGCGGTAATAGCAGGTAGTTTCGGAAAAACTTCAACAAAAGCCCTTTTATATGAAGTTTTAAAGGATAGTTTTATTACTTTTAGAACAAAAGGTTCATATAACACATTAAACGGAGTTTGTTTAAGTGTTAATGATATGATGGATAAAAATACAGAAGTTGCTATATTTGAGTTTGGGGCTAGTAAAGTTAATGATATAAAAAAGTTAATTGATTTAGTTAAACCTGATTTAGGGATTATAACTTCAATTGGAGAACAGCACTTAGAAACTTTTAAAAGTATTGATAATATTATTAATGAAAAAATGCTTTTAGCAAAGAGTGTTAAAACTGTAATATTAAATATCGATGATGAAAACATAAAAAAAGTTAAGGATAATTATGATAACAAAATTACTGTATCACTTGAAGGGAATGCTGACTTTGTAGCCAAAAATATCGTCTATAATCTAGAAGGATTAAAGTTTGATGTGATTAGTAAAGATACAACATATTCTATTACAACTAAAATTTTGGGTAGACATAATATTTATAATATTTTAGAAGTAGTTGCGTTAAGTAGTTTTTTAAAAGTTAAAAAAGAGACTATTGAAAAAAACATAGCTTCATTTAGTGGAGAAGAAAATCGCCTTAAGTTATGTGAGTTTTATGGAGAAAGAGTTTTAAACGATAGTTTTAATTCTAATATAGTAGGGTTTAAAAATGCTTTAGAAGTTTTAAGGATGTTTGATAACTATAAGGTATTAATTACTCCCGGAATAGTTGAGGCAGGAGAAAAAACTTATGAGGTAAATTATTCACTAGGTGAAGAAATAAAGAAGAGTTGTTCTTTAGTTATCCTTATTAAAAATAAATCAAGTGAATATATTTATTCATCTTTAAAAGGTTTGGGATTTAATAATGTTATTTTTGTTAATGATTTTTTTAGTGGCTTTAAGGTATATAAAAATATAAAACAAGAAAAGATATTGTTAATTGAAAATGATATTAGTGATATATATAAGATATAAATCATATATTTATATAGATATGGAGGGGTTTTTTGAATAGGCAAAATATTATAGTGTTGTTTGGGGGAAATAGTGTTGAAAAAGATATATCGGTAATTACTGCTATTCAAGTAATTAATGCTTTGGATAAAGAAAAATATTGTGTTATACCGGTATATATTACAAGTGATAATAGGTTCTTAGTTAATAAAGATTTTAATATGTTAGAAACTTTTAAAAATAAAGTTGATGGACGTGATGTTTATTTTATTAGTAAAGGAAATAAAGTATATTTGCAAAATGATTCTCTTTTTAGGAAAAAAAGAGAAGTTGATTTTGTAATATTAGCAGTTCATGGAAAAGGGGCTGAGGATGGAACAGTTGCTGGTTTTTTAGAAACATTAGGTGTTCCTTATTCAGCATGTAGGGTTTTAACTAGTAGCATTTTTCAGTCTAAACATATAACTAAAGTATTATTAGATTATTATAAAATAAATAATATTGAATATTTGAGTATTTTAGAAAGTGAATGGGTAGAAAAAAGCAATGATTGCTTAGAAAAAATTAAAAAACTAGGATTTCCGGTAATGGTTAAAGCTTGTAGTTTAGGTTCTAGTATTGGTATTTTTAAAGTATCAACAGAAGAAGATTTATTTTGGGCGCTAAACGCTTGTTTTAAATATGATAATGAGGTGCTTGTTGAAAAGTGTTTGACTAATTATAAAGAGTTTAATCAAGCAATATTAGGAGAAGTAGTAAGTGAAATAGAAGAGATAAAAGGAATGAAAGATTTCTTAACTTTTTCTAATAAGTACGAAGGAAAAGAAGTGGAAAGAGTTTTTCCAGCTATTTTTACTGATATAAGTTTAAAAGAAGAGATAACTAAAACAACTAAAAAAATTGCTAAATATTTTAATATCAAAGGGGTAATAAGAGTAGATTATTTATATGATTGTGAAAATCACAAATTGTATGTAAATGAGATAAATACTATTCCCGGATCTTTAGCATTTTATTTATTTAAAGATTTTGATTTTTCTTCATTTTTAGATAAATTAATTCAAGATGGTATAAAAAAAAGATATTTAGATAAACTTAAGATTTCTACTTTTAAAACTAATATTTTAAAGAATTTTAATAGTATAAAAAAATAATCTATTTTAATTAATAGATTATTTTTTAGTTATTTGTCTGTTTAAAATTTATTTCCATATTATAAAATGAGGTAAGGCGTTTTCTTCTGGTTACTAAAGATCCTCTTTCAATGAATAGTTGATCAACAGCTTCCCATAAGAAGACCCAAGCGAAGATATCAATACATTCTACCCACAATTCTTTGATATTTCTATTGGATAAAATGATCATAAAACCTAAAGCTATAATTCCAATTATAGAAAAAAGAATACCAATAGATGTTTTTCTTTCTAATTCGAAATTGCATGATTTTATTTGTAAATCGAAATAGTTCTTTATAGCAATGGGATATATTTTTTGTTCATCCTCATCAATACAGTTGCTATATATATTTAAAATGAGTTCATTATTAGGATGAAATTCCTTAGCACTATTTTCTAAAAATTCGGCAATTTCTTGGGATATTACCGGTTTTCCTTCTAAGGAATATGGGGATAGGAAGTTGTTATCATCACTGATATGCATATTAATTACTGATTTATTTTCCATAGTTATTCTCCAAATCTTTGCTTTTTAAAATTCTTTATCCAACTATTAGTATAATTATATAATTTATCAATATCATTATTAGAGTATCCTCTACAAAACTTGATATATTCCCATAATAGTCCTTCAATGAAAATGCTTATTTCTATATCTAAAAATTCTTTGTTTTTTAGTTTGGGACTGTTTTTACACATTTCAAGCAATTTAGATGATGCTAGCATTGAAAGTTTTTTTGCTGTGAAGAAGAAGTCATTAGAGTTGCATAGCATTTTATAATTTTCATGATTTTCTTTCATATGGCAAAAAAAGGAATCAATAAACGCTTCAACATTTTTAACATCTGTTAATGGGGTTTTTATAAAAAATTTATTTATTAATTCTTTTTCATATTCTTCAGCAACACTATATATATCATCATAGTGGCTATAGAAGGTTCCCCTATTTATTCCTGCTCGTCTTACTAATTCACTAACAGATATTTTTTGTAATTCTTTTTTTTCAGACATCATTTGGGCAAATGTATTTTTTATTAAGGCTCTTGTTGCTTTAGATGATGCTGTTAAATTTTTTACTTTCATAACAATCTATAATCTCTTTTCTTTTACCAAAATATATTATATTTCAACACTGTTGAAAAGTCAAGTGAGTTGGTTTACAAATAAAAATAATTTAAAAACAAAAAAAGGAAATAGAAGACTATTATATATAATGTGGGTAGTAGTTGTTACTTTCGTTTCTTGATGGAGATGTTCTCTTGTAGGGGAAAGTCCTAAAGAAAAGGAGGTGCCAACAATGGAGGATATTATCAGTTTACTTCTTTTATTACTTATTTTAAAAGAAATAAAAAAGCTTATCGATAAGAGCGATAAGCAAGATTAATAATTGTTGCCAAACAGAACAACAACTATCTACACCTATATTATATACAAAAATGATTAGAAGTCAACAAAAAGTTAATGACAAAATTTTGATGAATTTTTTTGAAAAAATATATTTAAATAAAGAATGAAAAATAAAAAATGAAGTCTATTATATTATATGTAGGAGTTGTTGTTACTTTCGTTTCTTGTTGGGTATGTCTCCAGTAGGGGAAAGTCCTAAAGATAAGGAGGTGGAATAAAAAGAAGATATTATTAGTTTGCTTCTTTTACTACTTATTTTAAAAGAAATAAAAAAGCTTATCGATGGAAGCGATAAGCGATAGTAATAATTATTGTGTTACTGACAACAACTATCTAAACTAATATTATATACTAAAACAAATTTATGTCAATAAAAAATGATGACTAAATTTTGACACAATATATTTTTTTAATTTTGAGTTTTCCTTTTTTTAAAAAATCTATTTTTATTAAAAATCCATACATTAAATTATAAAATTTTTATCATGTTTTATCATGTTTTAAAGTGATAGTAATAACAAAATGTAAAAAAATTAGTATTTATAAAAAAAGTAGATTCAAATTAGAAATGCATAATAATATTAGTAGTAGTAGGTCATAAATAT
>CAZHCP010000044.1:0-14087 GCA_964531015.1 uncultured Muribaculaceae bacterium | reverse complement strand
TGTTTAAGGAAATATACCCCGATTTGGAATCTTGCGGTTTGGAAAGTTTAATGACTAAATTTAACGTAGAATTTTCTACAAGACACAGAGCAATGGCTGATACCGAAGGTCTGGCAAAGGCATATCCCGAATTAAAAAAATTATATGAAAAAAAATATTCTTGGGAAATTCAGCAACTTGATAATATTGATTACTTATTTGAACGATATTTAAGAATGCAACAAGCCGTACAAATTATGCAATCGGAAATGCAGGATTTAAAATCAATTTTCAGATTGTATTTTGAAAAAGGCGGAGAACCGATACAATCACCAACCGGAGAATTATTGACTTATCAATCAAAACAATCATACGCTTATGATTTTGTAGAAATTAAAGATATTTTAGACGAAATCGGTGCTTTGCCAAAAGCCGTAAAATTAAATAATAACTTTATTGACCGATTGATATGCTCAGGCAGTGTAAGTAAAGAAAACAGGGAAAAACTGGCTGCCGCAAGACAAAAACTTTCGGAAACAAGAAACATTCACATTTGCAAAGCCGAAAAACGCCTTGAACATTTGGAAAAATAATAAATTAGTCCTGTGTCATGCTCCAAAATTATTTTTCTTTTTTCGGAGATTAAATACAGGGTAGAAGTGATAGCATAAACATTTTATTGTAAATTCAGCATTGCTTTTGAAAGAATACCGTTATTTTTGCTTAGCATTATTTCTGCCGTTTCAAACGGAACACCGTATTTTAATTGCAAAACCGCTTCTTTTATTTTATATCCGTTGTTTTCCAACATTTGCAGTGCTATATTTTTTTCAACACCTGCAACTTGTGATACAATTCTTACTGCTCTGTCTTTTAGTTTTATGTTTGTCGGTTTTACGTCAATCATAAAATTTTTATAGACTTTTCCTGTTTTAATCATTGCACCGGTTGTCAACATATTCAACACCATTTTTTGTGCGGTTCCGGCTTTCATTCTTGTTGAACCGGTTATAACTTCCGCACCCGTTTCAATACAAATGACGATATCCGCATATTTTTTCATTTTTGCTTGCGGGTTGCAGGTCAAAGCAATTGTTTTACAACCTCGTTTTTTTGCATTTTCCAATATTTTAACAACGTAATTCGCATTTCCGCTTGCAGAAATCGCAACTACGGTATCATTTTCATTAATATTTGCATTATTAAAATCTTTATCGGCAAGGTCTAACGAATCCTCAGCACCTTCAATTGCAAAACGCAGAGCTTTATCTCCGCCCGCAATTATACCTTGTACTTTTTCGCTGTCGGTATTAAAAGTCGGCGGGCATTCCGAAGCGTCCAAAACTCCGAGCCTTCCGCTTGTTCCTGCACCGAAATAAAAAAGTCGTCCGTTTTTCAAAAAATTTTCACTTATAACATCAATTGCTTGTGAAATTGTTTGGAGATTTTCCGATATTTTTTGTGCCACAAGCAAATCTTCATTGTTAATAAGTTTTGCAATTTCATAAGAAGATGCCGTATCTATGTTTATTGTGTTCGGATTTGTTTTTTCCGTAATAATAATATCTTCCATATTTCTCCTATCCGGTAACTTTTTGAACTCCGAAGGGGATTGTTTTTAAACCTTCAAAAATTTCGTATTCGTTTTTATTAAAATCGGCATTTAGTTTATTTTCCAAAACGAAAAATGTCGAACCGCTGCCGGACATTAATCCGTTTTGCAGTTTATTTTTTATATCTTTTAATATCGGATAATCATTAAAAAGTGCTTTTTCAAAACCGTTATATATTAATGATTTATCAAATTTATTATCTCGTAATAAATTTTTTAGTTTAGTCGTATTATCGGGGCAACTTTTATCGGTCAGTTGCGAAAATTTCAAATAGGCTTCTTTTGCACTTATTCCGAGAAATTTCGGTTTTACAAGCGAAACATCGTTTTCAAAATACGGTAAATTTTGTGTGATTTCCCCCCTTGACGTACAAAGCATACAACCGCCGTTAAGACAAAAATTCAGGTCTGACCCCATCGAAGCACATAAATTTTCAATTTCCCGTTTTGACAGAGGATTACCGAATAATTCGTTAAGTGCAAAAAATGCACCGGCCGCATTTCCGCTTCCGCCTGCCAATCCTGCCGCTATCGGGATATTTTTTTCTATATAAATATCGATTTTTTTATTTGAAATTTCGGTATATTCCAAAAATTTTAAAACGGCTTTATATACGAGATTTTTATTGTCATAGGGGATATCTTTTGAATTTCCGCTTAAATTTATTTCCGTGTTGTTGTAATCTTGCACGTGAAAAGTCAAATAATCAAACAAATTAATTGTTTGCATGATTGATTGAATGTTGTGAAAGCCGTCTTCTCTTTTGTTTAATATTTCAAGTGTATAATTTATCTTTGCGGGTGTTTTGATTTTTATTGTTTTATTCATAAATTTTCTTTCAGCTTATCGCCGAGTTCTCCTATTTGAGTAATGGAGAGGGTTTCACCCCTTAAATTTTCGTCAATGTTTAATTCCGCAAGAGTTTTTTCAACGGAATTTTTTGCAAATCCGACATTTACGAGTGAATTTTTTATATTTTTTCTTCTTGTTGCAAAGCAACCTTTTAATACTTTTTTAAAGAAATCATAATTTGTTGACTTTATCAGCGGTTCTTTGTTTACGGTAAGTTTAACAATTGCCGAATCGACTTTCGGGGCAGGGAAAAACGACCTTGAATTAACTTTTTGTATAAATTCGACTTTTGCCCAAAATTGAGCCAAAACCGACAGCAAGCCGTATTCTTTTGAGGGAGAATTTTCGTTTGCAATAAGCCTTTTTGCAACTTCGTATTGAACCATTAATACGATTTGTTTTATGCTGTTGCGATTTTTATTGTTTAAATCATTAACTTCGCCGAGCAAATGTGCCAAAATCGGAGATGTAATGTAATACGGGATATTTGCAACTACTTTTATATTGTTGCCGAATTGAGAAATATCAGTTTTCAAAATATCGGCGTGGATGATTTCCAAATTATCGGCAGGAATTTTGGAAATTTCATTAACCATATCTTCATCAAGTTCGATTGCATATACTTTTTTTGCGAGTTTTACGAGTTGTTCGGTAACAAAGCCCAACCCGGGGCCTATTTCAACAACAATATCATCTTTTGTAATACAGGATGTATCCAAGATTGTTTCAATACAACTTTCGTTTATCAAAAAATTTTGTCCGAGTCGTTTTTTTGCTCTGTATTTTCTTGCTCTTTCAAAATAATTCATAATTAATCTTCTTCTATGTAAGAAACTATTTTATTTATATTTTTGTCAAAACTTTCAAGTTTATCGGCAACTTTTGTTATAACGTCATTTGAATTTTGTTGTTCGGTAATTGCCTGAGTTACGATTGCCGATTGGTTTGCAACATAATTTAACGTTTCTTTTATTTCGGATAATTTATTATCGTTGCAAACAAATTCCATAAACTTATCAAATTTGTTTCCGAGCATATCCAATTTTTCTTCAAGTGCCGATATTTTACCGGATTGTTCTATAATTGTTTCTTTAACGGTTGCTTCCAAACTTGCCAATTTATTGGTTTGTTCTTCTTCAAATTTGTCAATTTTTTCGTTTATGATGTTAATATCCGGAATTTGAACATTGTTTAATTGAACCATAACGCCGGTTATACTGCTTTTTAATTCCGAAATATCAGTATTTTTCAGTGTTTCAAACATATCCGAAATGTTCGACAGTTTTCCGTTTATGCCGGATAAATTTTCATTTAAGCAGGTTTTGATTTCAAGGTTATTTTGTTCAAATGAATTTTCTATATTTGTCAATTGATAAATTATTTTATCGGTATTTGTATTAATTTGAATGTTATTTTCGTTTTTATACGTTTCAATCAAATCCGCAATCTTTTCCGTTGCTTCATTTGTTTGAGTTATTTGTTCCTTTAATTCGGCAATAAATTTGTTTGTGTCGGTATTATCGTGTTTATCGAATTTTTCGCTTAATGCGTTTATGTCCTCCGACATGTTATTGATAATATTTCCGGTTGCATCAATCCATTCCGCAAAGTACAAAAATGCACTGTTCAGGTTTTTGCTTGCAGCGAAACCCGATTGCATGAGTTTGTATATTTCTTCCGTTTTTTCTTCAAGGATTGCTATTTTTAATTCCGGATTATATTGCTGTTTTTGAACATTTAATTCGGCAATAATTTGTTTAAACATATCCAAATATGTTTTAAACTCTTTATTTGCGTCATCAGCCGAAAGTATAAGTTTGTTTGTTCTGATACTGATACTTGAAATATCGTCGTTTAATTCCGAAAATTTGTCTTTTAAGGCATTAATATCCGCTGACGTAACTTGTGTTTTGTCTTCAACAAATTTATGTAATTTTAAGAAATCGGCTTCTATATCCAAAAGAGTGTAAATGTATGATTCGGTATCATTTTTGCTTGAATGTGCCAAAGTATTCAATTCTTCCGATAAATTATCAAGTTTATCTTTTATGTTCGGTACATTTTCTATAATGTTACTTGCTTTTGAGAGCGTTTCGGATATTTCGTCAATTTTGTTGTTTATATTGTCGTTTGTCTGTGTATATTTATTATCGAGTTCTTCACTTCTTTGGGCGATATCGTCAATTTTATGCACCCATTCGTTAAGCAGACCCATATTTTCATAAATGATATCAACTTTTGAAGCAATAAGTTCTTCTTCGAATGCGGTATTAATATTTTCAACATTTTCGTTAATAATATCTACTTTATTCGCCCATTCGTTTATTGCGGTAATATTTTCATATACGATATCCATTTTATTTGACAAGTCTTCAAAATCGATATCATCACTGAATGTAGTATCTATTTTGCTTTTTAATACCGTAATAACCCGGTTGATATTTTTTGTATTTTCAACACAAGTACTTAATGCCGCAAGTTTTGTTTGCGTATTTGTCATTGAAGTATCTATGTTGTTTATTTTTTGAGTCAGGCTGTTTACTTCTTCGATATTTTTATAAATAATGTCGATTTTTTCCGCAACATCGTCGAAATCAATATTTTCACCGAGTCTTGCATATACGTTTTCAATTGATTTATTTATATTTCCGACTTTTTCAATCCAAGCATTAATAATGGTTAAGCTGTCATATATTTCACCGATTTTTGCAAGCTGTCCTTCAATTTCTTTATATTTAAAATCCGACTCAAAGTTGTTAAATTTTGCCTGTAATTCTTTTATAAGAACGTTTGTTTGTTTTATGCTTTTTAATTGCACGCTGTTCAAATCCGAAACAACCGCACCTATTTCCTGCAAATCCGGGGTATTTTCAATACTTTTTGAAATTTCTTCCAAATATCCCGTTAAGGTTGCGTGCAAATTTCCGAGTTGTATTTCAAGATTTTTAATGCTTTCCGAACCGTCAAGGTTTTGAGAACCTTGCTTTATTGCGGTCAGTTCGTTATATATGCTTTCGTTTGTTTTAAGAGCCAAATCAAGTTGTTGTTTTTGGTATTCTTCAAACTCCGCACTCGTGAGAGCCAAGTTTTGTACGTTTTGCAAATTTTCAATATGTTGTGCGACGCTGTTTGTCGAATCTTTTAAGTTGTTTATGTCGTTGTATAAGTCTTTTAAAAGTGTTTCGTTGCAACTGTCGACCTGAAATGCTATATTTTCAAGTTTATCTTTTATGTCGTCAAAATTTATTTTTACCTGTGATTCGTTCATCAAACTTTCAATGGAGGTTATTGAGTTTTTTATATCAATTACATCAAGTTCTTTTATTGAATCCAAATTATTTATTTTTTCGCAAACTTTTTCCAAAAGTTCTTCATAATTATTTTCTGTTGACATTTTGCACTCTCTATTTATACAACTTCTTATTTTTTATTCTATCAAACATAAAGCATATCGGCATGTTTTATTGAAGTTATTTTGCACTGACATCCGCATTGTTGCCAAAATAGCCTGTTATAAAGGCTTTTTCGCAAAATAAAATATTACAAATGTTTAAGCTGTTTTATTCTTCAACAAATTTTTTAATGGAAATCAGGTCACATTTTGTTAAATATCTCGGTGAACCTTCTTCGAGCGAATGATTGCGAAGAAGATATGACGGATGAAAAATAACGGTTGCGTCGATATTATCAAAAATTTTAAACCATTTTCCTCTTATTTGTGAAATCTTAATTTTATCTCCCAAAAAAGATTTTGCGGAAGTCGCCCCGCATAATACGATTACTTTCGGTTGTACTATTTTAATTTGCGACATCAGATAATTTTCGCACAATTTTTTTTCATTATCCGTCGGTACTCTGTTTTCGGGAGGTCTGCATTTTACGGTGTTGCAAATATAAAAATCATTTTTTCTTGAAAATCCGCATTCTTCAATAAGGCTTGTTAAAAGTTTTCCTGCTCTTCCGACAAAGGGAGTTCCGGTTTTATCTTCATCCGCCCCCGGTGCTTCGCCGATTAACAATATTTTGGCATTAGCATTTCCATCCGAAAATACGCTCCTTGTTCTTGTTTTGCCGAGTTCGCATTTTAAACAGTTTTCGCATTCTTTTTTTAATTCGTTCAATTGTTCTTCTTTGTTCATTTTTTACTCCGTAATGTAGTTTTTTTAATTTTACCCCATATAAAATAACAATACAAATATGAAATATCCCGTGTAGTTATAAAGTTTAATAAAAAAAATAGTATTTAAGAGTAATGATTAAGCAAGATAAATATTTTATTATAAGAATGTAAATCCTCAACTCTTCTGATTGCTTATTCTTAGTGCTCATTCCCCTCTTTTTGAGGGGTTTTCTTATTTCGGATACAAGAAAGAAGTCCCGAATTTATTTCGGAACTTCCTTTTTTAATTTTACGTTTATGTTATTTTATTATTTCAAAGTAATTCGGATTGTTGATTGCAACAACGGAATTATCCATCGGTTCCAATTTGTCACCCGGTAATATGTTAAACCCGAATAAGTCATAACCCAATCGGTTCGGACCTTTTGCACCGTTTATATCTATGTATAATTGAATATTGTTCGGATCATAACCGTCATTATTAATCGCAATGAAGAAATCTTCGTCAATTGCAACAAAACCGTCATCGGTAAAATATTTATCGCATTTTGAACCGTCATAATTTCTGTATTGGGGTTTCGGTTGATTTGCCAAATTCGGGTTTGCATTGTATGTTTGTGCAATTACTTGCGGAATGCTCGGAGTTGTGCCACATGAAGCAACACCGTATAATTTGATTTTTCCGTTTTCAAATGCACTTGCGAATTTAGAATATGCACTGTCAAATCTTGCTTTTAAATCACCCGTATTTTGTGAAGTTTGTTGATTACAAGCCGTAAATAAAGGTATTATGCTTAACAGCAGAGAAAATACCAATAATTTTTTCATTTTTATCCCTCCAAATTGAATATGTTATATTTTAACTCACGTTGTAAAAAATGTAAATTACCTTAGTAATATAAACTTTAATTTTGACACAAATTCAAAATGTAATATCATGATAAAAAAGGAAGGAAAAATATTTGAGTTTCTCGTTTATACATATTTCCGATATTCACTTGGGGCGTCCGTTTTCGGATTTGTCAAAATTTTGTTGCAATCGGGAAACGGAGGAAATATATAAAAGTGCGGTTCAAACGGCGTTTAATAAATTTGTTGATTTTGCACTTTTTAAACACGCTGATTTTGTTTTGATATCCGGTGATACATTTGATTCGGGCGAACAGGATTTTGAATCGAAGCTGATATTAAAAAACGGATTAAGAAAGTTGGATAATGCGGAAATTAAGGTATTTCTCGTATGCGGTAATCATGACCCTTTGTATTCGTATTCTTCCAATACGTTTAATTTTGATAAAAACTCAAATATAAAAATTGTAGGATTAAATACAAACAATCCCGATAAATTTTATTTGAAAAATGATGACGGAAAAACATTTGCAATAGTTCGGGCATTGAGTTTTGAAAAAGAAGAATTTTTTGAAAACCCCGTAAAATATTTTGAACTTCCGAATTTCGAAGAAAAAAATGCTTTTAATATCGGTTTGTTGCATTGTGATATCGGAGGAAATGCAGATTGCCCGTATGCCCCCTGCACAAAAGGCAATTTAAAAGATTTGAATTATGATTATTGGGCATTGGGGCATATTCATAAACCCGATTTGCCGACAGAGTCAATTCAATATGCAGGTACACTGCAAGGCAGAAACATAAAAGAAACGGGTTCGCACGGCATTAAATACGTGAAGGTTGATGATAAAGGGAACATTGTTGAAAATTTGTCAGTTCCGCTTGATATTGTCCGCTTTGAAAATATATTTGTTGATATTTCCTCCGTAAAAGACATAACGGAAATCGTATATAAAATTAAAGAGAAAATTGATGATTTGCAATCCGCAAATTTCGACCATAAACCCGAATTACTTGTTTTGAACGTCGAATTATCCGGAACCGTCGAATATTACGAAGAAATTAACGAAGAATTTTTTGATGTAATGTCAGAACATATAAAAAATGAGTATGAAGGAAAAGTCCTTATTTCAAAATATGAAAAAAATATTTTCCCTAAAATAAACAAAGAAGATTTATGTAACGATACGGGGATTATCGGTGAAATATATAAAACCTCCGAGAATATCGAAAAAATTAATGAAATATATGATTTGACAGAACAAAAGTTGAAAAACATTATATATTTATGTGATTTTACGGAGGATGAATATAATAATTTTAAAAATGAGATTATTCAAGAAAGTAAATTGAGTTGCTTAAATATATGTTCCTGCTTATACGGAACGGAAAAACCGGAAGATTAAAATGAAAAAATTTATTATTGATGAAGTACTTATTGAAAACAGCGAAAAAGACATAAAAACAGGGGTAAAATATTGTTTTAATTCCGGCTTTAACGTTATTTTCGGTAATAATGAAGCAGGTAAAAGCTCTTTAATGAAGTTTTTAAAAGACGGTCTTTTTCTGCAAAAAAATACCGATACCGGGAAAATATATTTTAAAATTTTAAATGAAAATTGTGAAAACGGATACAGAATTGATATATCTGCAAAACAAAAAGGAAAAATTTATGATTTTAATAATCAATTGTGCGAAGCGGATTTTTTATCCTCTTATATAAACAAACGTTATTTTGAACAGGGCTTTATAATAAATTCCGATAACCTTAATTCTTTGCAATATGATAAAAACAAATCACTTTTAAATGTAATAAAAGACCCTTCTTTTGATGAGTTGAACGTGTATTTCGATATGTTGAACAAAGAAATCGCAAAAAATTTGGGTATTGATAACAGGTTGAAAAAAAATGTAAAAGAAATTCTTTCACGAATTGAAAAAATTAATAAAGAAATTGAACAACTTTCAAAAACGGAACCCGAGTATAACCAAATTTTTGCGGAAATTGAAAATTTAAAAAATGAAAGACAAAGAAACAGAGAAATTGTTGAATATTTAAAATCAGAAAAAGTAAGACTTGAGCTGACGGGTGAAAAACGATTATTAAAAGAAAAAGTCGAGGACTTAAATCTTGAATATAATGCGAAATTGTATTCTTCCGTTTCTCAATATATAGAAATTTTGGAAGACAATAAGACTTATGAAATAAATTTATCCCGTATAAAAAAACACAAGGACACAGTTGAAAATCTTGTAAAAAAAATATCTGAGGAAATTGTTAAATTTAATTCCGAGTATAATTTTTCTTTTTGTGAAAATAATATTTTAAACTTGGAAATAAGTAATGCAAAAATACAAGAAATAAGTGAACTGTCGGAAAAACAAAAAGAATACGAAATCGCAAAAAATATAGAAGAAAATAATCTCGCAAATTTGAAAGATAATTATTCGGATTGGTCGGTAAAATTTGCCGAATGTAAAAATAATCCCGATTTTGATTTTGAAAAAGAACAAAATCTTGTTGATTTTCTTGAAGAAAAAATAAAATTTCTTCATTATTCAACGGAAGAAATAAACAACAACAAACAATTAACGCTTTTTGATTGCGGAAAAAGTATAATAATAAGTTTAACGTTAATTCTTATTTTATCCGTATTTGTGTTTGTTTATTCTGTCATAAAAGAACAGCCGGCAGAGTCTTTTATATCTTTTATTGTAGCTGTTTTAGGAAGTGTTTTGTTTTGGAAATTAAGAAATTCTCTCTCCTATAAAAATCACGTAAAAAATTGCGAAATTGAAAGAGAAAATATAATAAAAGAAATAAAAGAAAAATTAAAAGATGAATACCCCGATATTGAAGGAACATCTCTTCCTTATTTTCTGATAAAAGCGGATACGGTGTTACAAAAAAAGAAAGAAATAATTAACAAATACAATCTTATCAGCGATAAAGTTCAATCTTTAAAAACAGAGGAAAAAAGTCTTTTAGACAAAATTTCGCTTTCACAAGAAAAAATTAACAACATAAATAATGACTGCATTGAAAATTTAAACCGTTTAAAATGCTTAACGGAAGAACTGCTTGCGGTTCGTGTATCTTCGCATTATTCAAAATATACCAAAATTGTTAACTCCTTGAACGAAATTAAAAACGAGATTAATAATAAAAACGCTTTATTGACGGAATTAAATGAATTTGAACGTGAAAATGAAGAATATGTTTGTAAATTAAAAAAATTTTTGCTTGAAAATAACGTAAAAATTGATATTTCGGATAATGTTGAAGAAAATATCAATAATTTAAAAGTTTATGTTCAAAAAAATAACGATTTAAATCGGGAAATTGATAAAATTAACTATGATATATCAAAAAAGGAAGTTCAAATTCGGGAATTGTTGTTGCAACCGCCATCCGAAAAAGATGCCGTAAATTCGGTTGCGGATATCGAGTGTTTAAACAGAGAATATACGGAAATCGAAAGTAAATTAAAAGATTTGGAGTTCAGAAAAAGAGAACTTGAAAAAGTTGAAGGTTTGGTTTCTTTAAAGAACGAAAAAACAGGTTTGTTAAACGAATATCGAAATATTGCCAAAAGTATTCTTAAAAACAAGATGATATCCGAAATTATCAATAATGCAAAAAAGAATTTTGAACAAAATCAACCGAACGTAAAAAATGCGGAAAAATACTTATCGCTGATTACAAGCGGGAAATATACAAAAATAAATGTTGATTTGGAAGAAATAGAAAATTGTAATTCCGATATGATAAAAAGCTGGAATAATTTGTCACGAGGCACAAAAGAACAATTGTATTTTGCTTTAAGGCTGGGATACGCTTCAAATTACACAAAAGATAATTTTACCAATGCACCGAACGGAAAATATGAACTGCCTTTAATAATTGATGATGCTTTTGTAAATTTTGATTTGGAACGAACAAAAAATATCTTTAATTGCTTAAAAGAATTTTCTAAGACAAATCAAATAATATTTTTCTCCTGTCACATGAAAGAAATCAATGATATTATTGCGGAAACGGATATTTCACAAGACGTAAACATTATTAATATATAAATTATTGTTTGTACAAATTTTGTGCCATGCAACTGTTTAAATTATGTCTTAAATTCATTAATCGAACATTCATTTGGTTTTTCAGATTTTGACATCTGATTGTGTCGGCAATAATGTTAAATTCCATATCCGATAACGAATTATGTCTGACCGTTGTTTGCACTAAATCTGCACTTGCCTGTTTTGGGGTAATTCCAAAGTTGATTGGAGATATTTTCATTTGTTTTTCCTTTTGTATGTGAATTATATTACACACATATTTTAATTTAAAGTTTTTGCCTTATCTTTATAAAAACAAACAAAAAAAATTTTAACATATTTTTGGGGGCAAAGTTAATAAAAATTAACAAAAAAATATAAAAATAAATAAAAAAATTATAAAAGTTGATAAATTTCGTGTTACGATAAACAAAATACGTAAGGAGAAAAAATGAGTCTTGAAAATGTAATAAATGTTGCAAGGGGCAAAGAAAAAGCCGATTTTGTAATACGCAACGCTAATTTGATAAATGTACTTTCCGAAGAAATTTATAAAACCGATATTGCAATAAAAGACGGAATAATTGCAGGTTTGGGCGAAGGATATACGGGCGAAAAAGAAATTGACGCAACAGGAAAATATGTTTCTCCTTCTTTCATTGACGGGCACGTACATATTGAAAGTTCAATGTTGTTGCCGTCGGAGTTCTCCAAAATGGTTGTACCGTCAGGAACAACAACGGTTATTGCCGACCCGCATGAAATCGCAAACGTAATCGGTTTGCACGGTATAAGTTTTATGCGTGAGGCTTCAAAAAATTTACCGCTTGATGTTTATATGATGTTACCTTCCTGTGTTCCGGCTTCTCCTTACGAAACATCGGGTTTTGAATTAAACAGTTATGATTTGTCATTGTTGATTGACAGTCCTTGGGTTTTGGGCATTGCCGAAATGATGAATTTTCCGGGAGTCATAAATTCCGATAACGAAGTTATGTCAAAAATTAAATTGGCAACCGAAAAAGGAAAAAGAATTGACGGACACGCTCCTTATTTAACGGGAAAAGATTTATGTGCTTATGTTGCAACGGGCATAACATCTGACCATGAATGCACAAATGTAAAGGAAGCCGTTGAAAAATTAAGAGCAGGCATGTATTTGATGATAAGAGAAGGCAGTGCGGCAAAGGATTTGGATGCACTTATTCCCGTACTGAAAACAATGCCGACACGAAAATGTATATTTGTTACCGATGACAGATATCCGTATGCACTAAACGGACATATTAACATAATGGTAAAAAGATGCGTTGATGAAGGTGTTAATCCGATAAAAGCTATACAGGCGGCAAGTTTGAATACGGCAGAATATTTCGGTATAAAAAATACGGGTGCGGTTGCCCCCGGGTATAAGGCGGATTTGTTGATTTTTGATAATTTGCAGGATTTTATTCCGTCGATTGTAATGAAAAACGGTCAAATCGTTGCAAAAGACGGAAAAATGACCGTTGAAAACGAGAAAATTCATTTGGCATCATTGCGAGGAACGGTAAATATCAGATGGATTGAACAAAACGACTTAAAAATAAAAGCATTATCAGACACCGTTAAAGCCATTGAAATATCAGACGGGCAGCTGGTAACAAAGAGCGTTGAAACAAAAATAAAAGTTAAAGACGGTTATGCCTGCTCGGATGTTGAAAATGATGTTTTAAAAATGTTGGTAATCGAACGCCATAAAGCAAGCGGAAATATAGGAAAAGGCTTTGTTAAAGGTTTCGGATTAAAATCAGGGGCAATTGCTTCCACTGTTGCTCATGATTCGCATAACATGATTGTTATCGGTACAAATGATGAAGATATGTTCAAAGCTGTTAAAGAACTTGTTAAATCGCAGGGCGGAAAAGTAATCGTAAAAGACGGTGAAGTTGTTGCAAAACTGGAACTCCCGATTGCAGGTTTGATGTCTGATGAAAGTGCCGAGGTTGTTCTTGAAAAAGCACAAAGATTGAAAGACGGAGAAAAAATTACAGGCTGTTCGATTTCGGAACCCTTTATGACTATGGCATTTTTGTCTTTGTCGGTAATTCCGGAATTAAAACTGACCGATAAAGGTTTGATGGACGTTATGAACGGCGAATTTACGGACTTGTTCGTATAAAATAAATCATTACGTTACATTAAAAAAAGAGCTGATTAATTTGTTCCAACACGTTTTCAATATAAAATAAATTGTTATGTTACATTAAAAAAGAGCGGAGAGTATTATTTGTATTCCCCGCACTTTTTGAAGATAAATAATAAATAATAAAAATTAAAACCACCCCGTTGCGACAGGAAAGGTGCCCGGGGTGAGGGTTGATTTTAAATTAGGGGTTTGTTTGAAAAATTTTTTCAATAAATTTTTATCTTGTTCCTTCTCCGACGGGAGAAGGTTAGGATGAGGGTTTGCCGAAAAATAAAATATTAGCGAAGTGGCAAATAAATTAAAATTGAAATTGAGAATAAATAAAACAAAATATTCAACAAGGTACTACGTTTCTAATTCACTAAATTCAACTTGAAAAGTGCTAAACGACGCACTTTTTGACGTTGTTTCATTAAGTGAATAAACGAAA
>CAZHCP010000043.1:0-14228 GCA_964531015.1 uncultured Muribaculaceae bacterium | reverse complement strand
TATCGGGATGTAGCGCAGCTTGGTAGCGCACCTCGCTTGGGACGAGGGGGTCGCAGGTTCAAATCCTGTCATCCCGACCATAAAAAAGAGCCAAAAGGCTCTTTTTTTATATTTTAATGAGTGGTTTGGTTGTGAGGGTAGTGTTATTATTTTGAGCAAATTTAACACACGAGCAAGTTTGAGAGGGGGAAATAACAAAACGATATGCCTTAAATAATAAAACCGATTAGCTTCTTACTTTAACTTTTTAAAATATTTTTAGCAATATTCACAATGTTCACATCGTTTTTCATTGCAGGGAAGGCTTTTTTAAGTAATTCTACCAATACTGTTTCATTCATTTCCAAACAAAACTCATGTGTATTTTTGGATTTTGCCGGTTGTGCTGCTGTCGTAAACATATTTAATAATTCTAAAGCATCTTTATCTGTCATTTATTTCTTCCTTTGCAAGCTTATGAATTGTGTTAAAATTACTTTGCATTTCTTCATTGATAATATCAAAATTATCTTTTTCACCATAAGCAACAATTACCGGAGCATAATCATATCCGTTGTAAAACATTGTCCATTCATCAACTATAAAACGATATTCTTCCCAAAATTTTATTATACTTTTGTAATATCTGCGAATAATATCTTCTTCCGGAACATTATCAGTGCTTTTCATAATTATATTTTAACATAAATATTTAGAATAAAATTCTCAAACTCCCTGTTAAAAACAATCAAATTAAGTGTCTTTTTAGATATACAACCAATTGTTTTTTGAAAATTGTGTGTTTAGACCTAACGGTTATTGTTCAAAATCCTGCACGGAAACCCGATTTCTATAAGTCGATATCTCTGCCCTTATATTTTGTGCCGTATCAGTTATTTTCTTTTTCTTGCAAATCGTTTGGCAACATTGTATCCGAGTCTGTTTTTGTTTTAAGTCTTTTTATGAGAGCATAAACTTTTTTAAAATCTTTTATATCACATATTGGGAAATTCAACATTTTATCGGTATTCGAAAATGTTGTAATGTCGCATTCCAAAAGAACATCACCAACATTGAAAAGTTTGTCAAAATACCCTTGTGCAATACTTATATAAGATAATTCCGCAAACGGTTTCATGTAAAATATCTGAGAAAGAACACCGCAGGATGTGTATACACCTTTATCGGTGATAATGTATTCCGTATTGCGATATTTTTTCCAAGCACATAAAGCACCGCCTAACCAGAGCCAGACAGGTATTAAGTGTATAGCAAAAAAAACTGTAGTAAAAGGTATTGCATCTTTATTTACATCAGGTGCATTAGCTATAAGAAAAATAATTATGAAAAAGTCAATTCCTCCCAAGATTAGAGCTACGGGAAACATCGGATTAAAAATACTCTCTAATATAAAACATTTTTTGTCGGGTTTGCCTCTCCATAAAATTTTTTCATCTTTCCCAACCATTTTGAACAAATCTGATTTCATTGTGCTTCGTTCCTTCATGCCTGTTTTGTTATTGTATATTTTTTTGCAGGAATTGTAATCGTATAAATATTTGAATGTTTCAAATCATATATATATTTATATAATTCCCGCAATTGTATAATTTTAAACATTTGAAAATAATTTGTTCGTCCGTGCAAAAAAATCCTATCGACGAAAACTAAGCATATTCGTATTTTTTTCGGGTTGCAATTAAGAATGCGGAAGAAAGAACAAGCGTAAGACTTTCAGAAACTACAATTGCAGACCATATTCCGTCCAAGCCGAAAAATATCGGAAGAATTAAAATACTTGCGATTTGAAAAACAAATGTTCGTGAAAATGATATAACGGCGGAAATTATACCGTTGTTTAATGCGGTATAAAATGCGGAAGCATAAATATTAAAGCCCATAATCAAGAAGGCGAGCGAATATAACTTAAATCCGCGGGAAGTCAAATCATGCAATTCGTTGTCATATCCGACGAAAATTCCCGAAAGCGGATAAGCAAAAATTTCGGCACAAAGAGTTAAAGAAACTCCCAAAACTGCGATTATGGAAAGACTTTTTGCAAATAAATTTTTCAATTCCGGTTTGTTTAATGCACCGAAGTTGTAAGAAACAACGGGAGCGGAGCCTGTTGCAAATCCCAAATAAATACCCGAAAAAATAAATTCAAGATACATAATAACGCCGAAAGCGGCTATTCCGCTTTCACCCGAAATTTTTAACAACTGCCACATATAAAGTATGTTAATTAAAGATATTGAAACTTCCGTAAGCATTTCCGAAGAACCGTTAACGGCAACTTTCAGGAGTATTTTATAATCGAAATCGGTTTTTGTAAGTTTAAGCAGACTTGAATTTTTGCGTGAGAAATAGAGCAAAGGAATAAGACCGCCGATTAACTGGCTGATAACAGTAGCAAAAGCGGCACCTTGTAATCCAAAACCAAGCGGAACGATGAAAACATAATCCAAAATTATATTTGCAAACCCGGCAATCAAGGTGATTTTCAAACCGAGTTCCGGTTTGCCCGATGTAATAAAGAATATTTGAAACAGATTTTGAAGTATAAACGGAGTAAGCGACAGGATAAGAATTTTTCCGTAAACTACGCTGTATGTAAGCAAATCACCTTCCGCACCGAATTTTGAAACAAAAGGTTCAATCAAAAACCAACCCGTAAAAGTAAAAAACAGAGCAAAAAGCATTGCTGAGTAAACAATCATTGAAAAATATTCGTTAGCTTTTTTCGTTGCATTTTCACCGAGAGTTTTTGCAACGATTGCACTTCCGCCTGTTCCGAACATAAAACCGAAAGCACCTAAAATTACAAGGCAGGGAAAAACGAGATTAACGGCGGCAAATTCGGTTTTTCCGACATAATTTGAAACAAAAAAACCGTCAACAATGCTGTAAACAGAAGTAAAAATTATCATTGCCACGGTCGGCAACGTAAATTTAATAAGTTTTATATAGTTAAAATTTTCCGATAATTTTATTTTCATAGCATTCCGCATTCTCTTATTTTATATTATCACATTACTTTTTTATGTGTAAAAAGGTTGTATTAAATGTAAAGAATTATTCAACAAATCTCTTTTATATATCGGAATGAAACAGGAAAATATACCGAGTCCACCGAAAAATGAATACACATTCCGAGAACTTATTTGACATATTCAGACTTCTCTTTCGCAAGAGTATGATATAATTCATCCGGTATTATTTCCGGGTTTAATTCCGTAAGAATTTCTTACGAGCGATAGTGACATAATCTTGTCAATATTGAAAGTTATAGAATTTTTTGAAAATTAATTGAATTATTTATTTCTATATAACTGTGTAATTTTTGTAAAAGTGAAGGTGAAAAATTATAAATATTATCGGCAGGAACAATTTTTATAAAAGAATTAAAACCGTCTTTTGCACAAACAGAAGCGATAAATTCTTTTGTGTACGCTTTAAACAGAACACTTCCCGTTTTAAATTGAATTTCCTCAATAGAATAATTATGGGCATTTATAGCGGAAAGCAAAAGATACAAAAGGTTTTCCGAGGAGGTTTGATAAGTTTTTGAAAAATCAATATCAAAAGAAGGTTGATTATTTGCAACGGGAATTACATCCTCGGCTTGCGAAATTTGCGGAGTTAAAAAAGAAAAAATGATTAAAAGAAATAAAATAAAGTATTTCATTAATTTTCCATCCACGATTTACCTGTAAAGATATCGACTTTCAACGGAACAAGGAACGGTTGATTAAGTTCCATTGCGGATTTAACCAATGTTTGCACCTTCTCGACTTCAGTATTAACCGTTTCGATAACAAGTTCATCATGCACTTGTATGATTATTTTTGATTTAATGTTATTTTTCAAAAAGTCATGATATAAACGAACCATTGCAATTTTCATAACATCTGCGGCAGTTCCCTGAATAGGTGCATTAATTGCGGCACGCTGAGCAGCTTCTTGAATTTTCGAGTTTGTGCTTAACAAACCTGCACCCAAATAACGTTTACGCCCGTATAAAGTTTCAACGTAGCCGTGAGAGTACGCAAATTTCACGGCAGAGTCCATATAATTTTTTACGTCGGGGTATGTTGCAAAATATCTTTCGATAAATTCCTGTGCTTCAAAAGGAGAAATACCGAGGCTTGAAGCCAAACCGTACTTTGATTGACCGTAAACAATACCAAAATTTACGGCTTTTGCACGAGAACGCATTTCTTTTGTTACTTCTTCAAGCGGAACTCCAAAAACCTTTGCTGCGGTTGCAGAGTGTATATCCTCGTCGGAACAAAAAGCTTCAATTAAATTATCATCACGTGAAATATGAGCCAAAAGACGTAATTCCACTTGCGAATAGTCGGCGGAGATTATGAAATTATCTTTATTTTCAGGCACAAAAGCTGCTCTTATTCGATTACCCAATTCAGAACGTGCGGGAATGTTTTGAAGATTGGGATTTGACGAAGAAAGTCTGCCTGTTGTCGTAATCGTCTGATTAAAAGTCGTGTGTATTCTGCCGTCAAAACCGCTGATAAGTTCGGGCAAAGAATCGACATAAGTGCTTTTTAGTTTTGCAAGATGTCTTTGTTCCAAAATATCTTTGGCAACTTCGTGTTCTTCCGCCAATGTTTCCAACACTTTTGCACTTGTCGAAAAACCGTTCTTTGATTTCATTCCCTTTGCTTTCAGGTTTAACTTGCCAAAAAGCATATCGCCCACTTGTTTCGGAGAATTTATATTGAATTTTTCACCGACCTGCTCATAAATTTTAGCTTCAACAACCGCTAACCGTTCATTAATTTCGTTATCTATAACTTTAAGATAATCAACATCAATGCACGCACCGTTTTCTTCCATATACGCCAAAACAAGAGATAAAGGAACTTCAACATCATAAAGCAAATCAAGTTCTTTTTCGTCAAGATTTTCTCTCCAATATTTTGTTAAAAGCAAAGTGGCAAAAGCATCGTCACACGCATAAGAAGCAGCATCTTCAATCGGCACGGTTTCAATTGATAAAGAAGCTGATTTATCTTTCAATAATTGCTCAAATTCAACCATAATGTAATCAAGGTAATCGCTTGCCTGCTGTTTTAAACCGTGTTTACGTGAAGAATCTTTAATATAGCTTGCAAGCATTGTATCGAAAATTACGTTATTTAAAAGCAAATTATGACGTTTTAAAACATGAAAATCAAACTTTGCATTTTGAAGAGTTTTTGCAATATTGTTATCGGCAAAAACAGGAGCCAGTTTTTCCGCAACAAGTTCCAAATCCAATTGTCTGCCGACCAAATGAAAAATCGGAATATAAAATGAACGTACCAAATCGGATTTTGAATTATCAATTTTTATTCTGCCGTTTTTGGATGTAATTTGTTCGCAAACCGCCAAAGAAATACCAACCAAATCACATTCAAGCGGATTAATTCCGGTTGTTTCGACATCAACGGAAAAAACAGAGCAGGATTTAAGAATATCAAGCATTTCATCAAGTTTTTCAACAGTATCGACTATATTTTTTTGATGATTATATTCTTTATGAGAGGAAGAAATTAAAATATCTCCTATGCCTAGTCCCAATTGCATTTGAGAAGAAGAATTATTTTCATCCGAATTAATACAATGAGGAGCAACTCTTGCTTCCAAAGAAGCAATTTTAAAAGGTTTTAATAAATTATCGGAATTTTTGAGGAAGTTATAGAACTGATTTTTCTTAAAAAACTCAATAACCGTATCAAAATTCGGCATTTCCAATTTCGCACAATCGAAATCGAAATTAATATCCAAGTCACGTTGAATTGTTGCAAGTTTTTTGCTCAAAAACGCAATTTCTCTTCCTTCGCACAATTTTTTATTCAATGCTTTTTCGGGAATATTATTTATATTTGCATATATTTCTTCCAACTTATCAAATTTTGAAAGGAGTTTACATGCGGTTTTATCGCCTATTCCTTTAATACCGGGGATATTATCCGAAGTATCACCGCTCAAACCTTTAAAATCGGTAATTTGATAAGGATAAACACCCATTTTTTCAAAAACCTTATTCCAATTAAATTCAACAAGTTCACCTTTTGAGGGCATAATAACCTTAATAAAACCTTCTCTGTCAACCAATTGAAAAGAATCTCTGTCGCCCGTTAAAATAAAAGTTTTGTGACCTTTTTGTTTTGCACTTGTTGCAATCGTACCTATTACATCATCCGCTTCAAATCCTTCTTTGGTATAAATCGGAATATTTAAGGCTTGTAAACCTTCAACAATCAATTGAATTTGAGATTTCAGCGTATCCGGCATACTTTCCCTGTTAGCTTTATATTCGGAATATAATTCGGTTCGGTAAGTTTGTTTTGAAACATCAAACGCAACCGCTATCGCATCGGGCATAATTGTTTTATTTTGAAGCAAATCGAATAACGCTTTAAAAAATCCGAAAACCGCCCACGTCGGCTGATTTTCCGAAGTTTTCATGCCCGTTCTTTCCAACGCAAAGAAATATCTGTACGCAAGTGCGTGTCCGTCAATCAAAATAAAATTTTTATCCCTCATAGTTAAATAAATCCCGAAAAATCTATAACAATAATATTTTATGAGATTTATAAATTTAATACAAGAAATATTAATCTAATGTAAATTGTTGTTGATATTGTTCAACGCCGTCAAGTTTAACCTGTTCTTCTTTAAGCAAAACAAAATTTTCCAGAACCAAAACGTCCAAATCCGTAAACATAAAGCATTTAAACGCATTTTCGGGAGTATTAACTATCGGTTCGCCACGAATGTTAAAAGAGGTGTTTACGATAACGGAACAATCCGTCAATTTTTTAAACTCGTTAATAATATTCCAATAACGGGGATTAACGTCTTTTGAAACGGTTTGTATTCTTGCCGAATAATTAACATGCGTAACGGCGGGAATTGTTGAGCGATATGCCTTTAATTTTTCAATGCCTTTATAATTTTTTTCTTCTTCCGAAAGTTCCAATCTGACGGAATTTGAAACCGGCTGAGTCAAAAGCATGTAGGGCGATTTTTTATCTTTTTTTATATCAAAATATAACTCAACATCCTCTTCCAAACAACTCGGAGCAAACGGGCGGAAAGATTCTCGTTTTTTTATTGCCAAATTCAAATTTTTCTGCATTTCACGATTTCTCGAATCTGCCAAAATACTTCTGTTTCCCAACGCTCTCGGGCCGAACTCCATTCTTCCGGCAAAATGCCCGATACTTTTGCCTTCGGAAATATATTTTGCAATAACTTTTACGACTTCCTCTTCCGAAGTGTATTTTATGTATTTTGCGTTAAATTTGTTCAGCGTATCAAGAATTTCCTCATCCGCAAAAGAAGGACCGAGTAAAGAACCTTTTTGCGAATCACTCGTGCCAATAATTCTTTTGTTGCCGAGTGCCCGGTAATAAACAGCCAAAGCAGCACCCAACGCACCGCCGGCGTCACCCGCCGCAGGTTGTATCCAAATATTTTCAAACGGTGTATTTTTCAAAAGGTTTCCGTTTGAAACACAGTTTAAAGCACAACCGCCCGCCAAACATAAGTTTTTCAAACCGGTTTGTTTATAAACATGGTTTGCAAGTTTTAAAATTATTTCTTCCGTAACAAGTTGCAGGCTTGCCGCAATATCCATATCATTTTGCGTTAATTGAGATTCGGGTTTTCTTGCTTTGCGGTTAAATAATTTTTCAAATTTTTCGTTAAACATGTAATCCGTTGTACAATATCCGAAATATTCGGTATTCAACCAAAAAGAGCCGTCTTCTTTTACATCAATAAGATTTTCATAAATCAAATCTTTATAAATCGGCTCACCGTATGGGGCAAGCCCCATTACTTTATATTCGCCCGAATTTACTTTAAACCCGAGAAATCCCGTAAACGCACTGTATAAAAGCCCCAAAGAATGAGGGAATTCTATTTTTTGTTTTATTGAAACATTATTGTCTTTGCCGATACCCCAAGTTGTGGTATCCCACTCTCCGACACCGTCCAAACACAATATTGCGGCTTCTTCAAAAGGCGAAGGAAAAAATGCACTCGCACAATGCGATTCATGATGTGTGGTAAAGTATATGGGGCATTTTAATCTTTTTTCAAAATGTTTGTCAATTTGAGAAGGAATAAATAATTTTGTTTTCAACCAAACCGGCATTGCATTTATAAAACTGTGCATGCTGAAAGGAACATAAGCCAATGCCGTTTCCAAAATACGTTCGAATTTGACAAACGGTTTTTCATAATAAACAACGCCGTCCAAATCCTCAGGCGTTATGCCGGCTTTTTCCAAACAAAAATTAACGGCATTTATCGGAAAAGAACTGTCCTGTTTAATTCTTGTAAAACGTTCTTCCTGTGCGGCGGCAATAATTTCACCGTCTTTAATTAAAGCCGCCGCACTGTCATGATAATATGCACTTATGCCCAATAAATATGTCATTTTCCCACCTAAAACTGATACTCGTAATCCGATTTTTCTTCATTTGAATTAATCCAATAAGAAGATACATCGGGCTTTTTGAGCCTTAATCTGTCCCTTTTTACAACTTTCATCAAAAGCCCCGTCGGAATAACCGCAACAACATAACCTATGGCAAGAATGCTAATTGCAATGTATTTCCCGAGAAAATTGCCGATTTTTTCCAAAGAGTCTTTTAAAATTTTGGCAAAAGGTTTTGATAAAAAGCATAATAAAGCAAGAAATTCAAAAGCCAAAATTACAACCTTTGCAACTTCCGGCATGGAATGCTTATAAAGCAACACCGCAGGAATAATCGGAATAATGCTTAATGTGCAAGCAAATTTACTTAATTCGTCAATTTTCATTTAAACCTCTATATAATAGTGTAAATAAACGGAGAAACGGGCGAAGTTCCGACCGCAATCAAGAAAATCAACATTATTAAAAATAAAATAACGGGAACTATCCAATATGCTTTTTTGCTCCATAAAAACTTGCACATTTCAACCAAAAAATTTTTTCTATTCATTTGTATTTGTTTCCTTTTCATTTATTTTGCTTAATAATACAAGAGCTTCTTCATGTTCGGGCAATATAGCAAAAAGTTCGTTCAAAAATTCTTTTGCTTCTTTGTAATCACCCGTTTCAAATTTGCACTTTGCCAAATTCAAAATAACATTGACGTTATCGGGCAAAGAAAGCCTTAAAACACTGTAAAGAGTGAATGCCCGGTTATATTGTTTTAACTCGAAATAAACACGAGCCAACAAATCCGATATTTCGGCATTCGGAGCCAAATTATAAGCATCCTCCAATAATTGACGTGCATTTTCAAAATTTTGTTCGGAAACATAAATCCAAGCCAAACGGAAAAGGACTTCAACATTTTGAGGTTCCGTGCTTAAAGCCGAAATCAACAACTTCTTTGCTTCTGCGGTTTCGTTTAAAAACATAAGATTTAACGCAATTCTCACCGTCATATAAACAGGTAAAACGGTTTGTTTTGATGATAATTCATCGTACAATTCACGAGCTTTTGCATAATCGGTCATATAATGATAATAATTTGCATATTCAAAAATAATCGAAATATTATCGGGTGCAATTGCATAAGCCTTTTTAAAGTATTCCAAAGAACGGTCAAAAAACTTTCTCGATAAATAAATAACAGCCAAATCCTTGTAGGCGGGGGCAAAATCGGGTTGCGAAAGAATAATTTTTTTAAGTATTTCTTCCGTTTTATCGGTGTCATTTGTTTTCGCACAAACAAGAGCATATTCATAGAATACGTCATTTGACATAACACCTGATTCAATTAAAGAGGAATACAGAATTTTTGCGGACTCAAACATACCTCTTTTTGAGTATAAAGAAGCCAAATACATTTTTAATTGAACGGATTGCAAGTTAAGCGATAAAAACCGTTCAATGATTTTAGAGGCTTCTTCCAAATTGCCGATACCTTCATAAGCACAAGCCAAATGATAATTATAGGCTTCTTTATCCGGTGAAACGGAAATTAATTCGGAATAAATTTCAACCGCCTGTTGAAACCTGCCCGATTTTAACAAGGCAATCCCGTAAGAATTAAGATATTTAACGTCACGATTTAATGCAATTGCACATTCAAAAGCAACAACGGCATTTTCAAAATCATCAACGCAAAAATACGCAAAAGCCAAATTATAAAATACGGAATCATCTCCGTCAAAAATTTCAATAGCCTTTTTGTAAAGTTCAACGGCTTTATCAATTTTATGTTGAGAAAAATAGAAGACAGCAAGTTTATTGTAAAAGAAATAATCTTCAGTGTTGTTTTCCAATGCATAAATTAAAAGTTTTTCGATTTCGTCAAACTCTTGTAAATCAAGATACAAAGCCGAAAAAATGTCATATACCTGCCTGTCTGACGGGTCAAGAGCCAACATTTTATCTTTTAATGCAATTACTTCATCTTTTTTGCCTTGCTTAACCAAACAAACGGCAAGACTTTTGTAAGCGTCGGAATATTCTTCCCTGTTTTCAATAACCGTTTTAAGTAAATTTTCTGCATTAGAAAATTCTTCTTTGCCGATGTATAAAATTGCCAAATAATACAAAGATAAAAAGTCGTCAGGATTACCCTTCACAACGAACTTAAAGTTTTCGAATGCTTCCTCGTTACAATTCAAATTTATATTGCATAAACCGAGATATTTATTAAGTTCCAAATCGTCTTGACATTCGGGGAAAAAACTCAATATAAGATTTTTCGCCCCCGCATAATCATTTTTATCTATTAAATCAATTACTTTTTGTTTATCCATAAAACCAAAACCCGCTGTTAAAAATATTATAGCAAATGAAATGAAAAGAACAACAAAAATTAAAAAACGAAAACGGAATTGAAAAAAAGGTAATTTTATGTTCTAATTAGTAAGATTAGATTTATACGAGGAAATAAAAATGGCAGAAAGAACATTTGTTGCAATCAAACCCGATGGAGTAAAAAGAAATTTAATAGGCAAAATCGTAACAAGGTTTGAAGAAAAAGGATATAAAATAATCGGCTTAAAAATGTTGCACGCAACAAAAGAAATGGCTGCAAAACATTATGCGGAACACGAAGGCAAACCGTTTTATCCTCGTTTAATAAGCTATATTACATCAGGTCCGATTGTAGCAATGGTTGTTGAAGGCGAAAACATCATTGCCGAATCAAGAAAAATGATGGGGGCGACAAGACCTGAAGAAGCGGAAGCAGGCACGATAAGATTTCAATATGCAATATCAAAGGAATATAACGTAATTCACGGTTCCGACAGCCCCGCAAGTGCCGAAAGAGAAATTGCAATATATTTTAAAGAAGAAGAACTTTGTTCCGATTGGACAACAATGTTGGAAATGATAACGAATGACTAATAAATATTTTTCATTTGAATTATTAAAAGAAGATAAAAAAACAAAGGCAAGAGCCGGCATTTTGCACACTCCGCACGGCGATATCGAAACACCGATATTTATGCCCGTCGGTACTCACAGTGCCGTAAAAATGTTAACAATGCACCATTTGAGAGAAACTCGGGCACAAATTATTTTATCGAACTCTTTTCATTTGTTTTTAAGACCCGGAAATAAGTTGATAAAAGAATTTGGCGGTTTGCATAAATGGATGAATTGGGATAAACCGATATTGACGGATTCCGGCGGTTTTCAGGTTTTCAGTTTGGCTCATTTGAATAATATTACGGAAGACGGCGTAACGTTCAAAGACCCGAAAACAGGCGACACACACTATATAAATCCCGAAATTTCAATGGAAATACAACAGGATTTGGGTCCTGACATCGCAATGGCTTTTGACCAGTGTGCTCCATACCCGTGCAGTCATGAAGAAGCAGTAAAAGCAATGGAGCGAACTCACCGTTGGCTTGAAAGATGTTTTAAAGCTCATACAAGAGAAGATCAGGCATTGTTCCCGATATGTCAGGGGGCGTTTTTTGACGATTTAAGAGAAAAATGTGCAAAAGAAGTTTCTCAATATGATGCCGTAGGCTATGCAATCGGCGGAGTAAGCGTTGGCGAACCTGCTGATATAAAACATCATCTTGTTGAATTTACGGCACCGCTGTTACCGCACAATAAACCGAGATATCTTATGGGAGTCGGTACTCCCGCTGATTTACTTCAAGGGGTAAAAAGCGGAGTTGATATGTTTGATTGCGTACTGTCAACAAGAAACGCAAGACACGGTTCTTTCTTCACTTATGAGGGCAAACGCAACATAAAAAATAAACAGTATGAAAAAGACCCGTTACCGTTAGATGTAAATTGTGATTGTTATACATGCCAAAATCACCACAGAGCATATATAAGACATCTGTACAAAATGGGTGAAGCAAACGCACAAATTCTTTTATCAATACATAATACAAGATTTTTGCTTAAATTCATACACGATATGCGACAAAGCATTCTTGAAGACAGATTTGAAGAATTTTATAATAAAAACGCAGGAATTGTTTAAGTTCCTGCGTTTTTACATTTTTATATTTTGGTCAATTTTTAGCGTATCGGCAATGGAAAATAAACTAAGAAATTCAAGAAGTATGGCACGACAATTTTCAATATCCGTTGCGGATTTTGTTATCGGCAGTTCAAACCAATCCTTTTCGGAAGGAATAAAAATATTTACCATTCCTTTTTCAAAAGAAGCAAAAATACCATGAGCAAACTTTTTAGAAAGTTGCACCATTCTGTTCATAAAAGCAGGAGTGATTAAATATCTTGCTTCAATTTGGTCGAAGCCGTACACATCAAACAATTTCCCAAATTCCGGGTCTTCCAATGTAATTATGTTGTATGAAGCAGATACTCCCATCGTATTCTGTTTTATTAATACATTATGCTTAAATTCTTTGAAGGATTTAAAAGAAATTAATAAACCTTTAAATATAGTATTACACTTCTCGCTATTCAAATCACTTTTGTATGTCAACTCAATTTCAGAAATCGAAAAATGAACCCCGTTGAAGTTAAATAAAAAACAGTCATCACAAGAAAAAATGTTATAACCGTGTATTATTTCTAAGCTTTTAACATATTTACGAAGCTGATTATATTGTGTTATAACTTGCAAATTGCCTATATAAGAAATTAATTTGGGCATAAAAACTTTTTTTGTCTGACTCTTATATTTTTTTTCTATATACAAAATAACTGCTATCAGCAGACAAATATAGAACGGAAAAAAGACAAACAGTGTAAGCGAATAAATTGCAAATGCTATTAAAATAATACAAGTAATGACAAAAAAACTAATGAGATATTTTCTGCGTTTTTCAATTTCACATAAATCTTTTTCTATATTTTCTTCCCAATACTTATTGAAATCTTTGGAAAATACTTTTTTACGAATTTCCTTATAACTTTCCGTCATCAAATTTTATTCCTATAAAAACTGTTTTGCATCAACGTTTTTTTTGCTCGGACTGTCTGCATCAAACCAGCTCAACTTTGCAGTTTCGCCCGCATAACCTGCAAATAATGAACCGGGGAAAATTTGAATTGAATTTTTTAACTGTGTTAAAGCTGAATTGTAAAATCTTCTTGCGGCAGAAATATTTTCTTCTACTTCGTTATAAGTATTCATTGCCTGAACCATCATTGTATCAGATTTCAATGTCGGATAATTTTCAACATTTACCATTAATGATTTTAATTGAGCATCTAACGCATTTTCGGCTTGGAATTTTTCCTTAGAACCTAACTTTGCATCAATAGCTTTTGTTCTTAATGCCGTGATTTTTTCAAATAATTCATTTTCGTGTTCCATAAACTTTTTGGCAATTGCCAAAACATTAGGAATTAAATCATAACGTTTTCGCAGCTGAACATCAATGCCCGAAAGAGCTTCTAACACCGTGTTTTTGTTTCTTATAACCGCTACATATAAAGAGTACAAATACATTGAAACAAGTAACACAAAAACAAGTAAAGTAATAACTGTCGAAATTAAGTTCATAAATAATATCCTTTTTTTATACCGGTGATTTTATAATATCATATTTTTTTAATTTTACAAGAAAGACAGATTTGGTAATGAGTAAGGGTTACAGCCCTATTTTCTTTTCTAAGTTTAACGAATTAATTATCGCAAAAACGGAAAGTATATCGGTAATGATTTTACGGTAATTCTTTATATTGTCTGTTTTCTTGAATAAATTAAAATCAAAAAAATTTTTGTCACATATAAGAAAAATAAAAATACATCCGTTTTCAAAAGATATGC
>CAZHCP010000042.1:0-14422 GCA_964531015.1 uncultured Muribaculaceae bacterium | reverse complement strand
GAAAACGGTAATATTATAAAGCTAAACCCGAATTCATCAAAACCGCAACGAGGTTGGTGTTCCGTTTTTGGAACATTTAATAATTCGGGTGAGTTTACGGATGAGAGTATTGAGTGGTGTGAATATCATGTCTGCGATACAAATAGGGGGCTATGGAGCGTTTATAGTTGTTCGGCTGATGAGATTAATGTTACATCCCGTTGCACGGGTAATTAATGTTTTACAAAGAAACATTCGCAATTAACAGCACACAAGCGAACTTTTGTTAATACAAAAGTTCGCTTAAATTATATATATAAGGCATTTATTTCATCTTGTGTATGATTTTATTCGATTATTCTTCTAATACTTATGATACAACATTTTCAACAGTTTCAACAACGGTTTCGGCAACTTTTCCGGCTGTTTCTGCAACTGTTTCAACAACTGTTTCTGCAACTGTTTCCGTTACCTGTTCTGCAACCTGTTCTGCTGTTGTCGTTACCTGTTCTGTCGCTGCCGCAACATCGTCAGCCTTATCCGCTCCTGCTTTTGAAACCAAATCTTTTGCTTTTTGAACCAATGAAGAGGTTTTTTCCAAAATGAAATTACCTGCTTTATCCGCATAGCCCAACACTTTTATCTTGAGGTCGCTTGCACCTTCTTTCGGTACGAATTTACCGAATTTAGCACCCAATGCCAAGCCTGTTGCAGCCGCACCCGCAACAACAATCGTTCCCAATACTACTTTGCCTGCTCCCGATTTTTTCGGTTTTTCTTCTTCAATCTTTGTTGCAGCAACGGGGATTTCGTTTTTTACGTATGCCTGCGGTCTTGAAATTGTTTGTGCCCAATTTAAATTTTGTCCGAAACTTACTGATGAAATTGCCATATTTACCTCCTATACTTACACATCATGTAAAACATCTAATAAAAAAAAATTGTGTTTCAGAGTCGATTTGTCTTAACATTTGTTTACAAAAATTTTACAGGTATTATATCATATATTTTGATGATTTTTATCATATTCCGGAATATTTTTTTTATGTTTGCATTCCATATAAGCAGGAGAGGCATGACAAAAAATATTTTGGAGAGAAAAAGGATATGACGACAACAAATACCATTGAACTTGATATTACGGAGAAATCACACAATTATGCGAAAATATACGCTTCATTAATTGATGACGAATATCAAAGAAAAAGAGCATACGGTGAAATTGTAGCTTTATATGCGTTTTTGGACGTCATAGAAAAAACGAATTTTGATATTCAAAAATCAATGACTCTTTTCAGAAATCCGAAATTAAACGAAGAATATGAAATTTCGGATATTTATATAAATAATCATCACGTAAACATAAGAGTTTTTGTTGAAGGTGAAGGTGTTTTAATTCCCAAAATACATTTTGAGGCGGGAATAGTTCCGGATTTTTATGCCGTTATAAAAGTTAATAAAACACTGACAACGGCTGAATTAATCGGTTTTATTGATACGGAAAACATCAGAAAAGAAGATTTTGACAAAAACTATTATTCCGTTTTATTAAATACGCTTATTACTTATGAAGAATTTTTAACCAAGGCGTGTTCTGACAAAGTATATAATTTTGAAGAAAAAGAGCATGAACAATTTAAAAAATTATATTTAAGTTTAACCGACAACGAATTAAAAAAAGAAGATAAAGAAAAATTATTGCAACACATATTCAAGTGCAGGGAATGTCGTACGGAATTTTGCTGTTTTACGGGATTTGAAATGGTAAGTTGCAACACGGTAAAATATCCGGATATAATGAACGACCAAACTTTGAATATAATCGGAAGTGTTGCGGTGAATGAAGGGAACTATGAAGGCAAAGAAGAAACAATAGACATAAGCGACAAAATTCAAAACAAAATTGTTCCGGAACCGCAAGAAGAATTTAAAGAGCCTGAAAATAATATTTCGGAAGAAAAAAATTCGGATATAAATAAGAAAGAAATTGCTCCAAAAGAGGAAAGAAAAGAACCGGAAGAAAAACACACAGAAAAAGAAGAAATGCCTAAAAAGCAGGGAAATTCTCAAAAGCCTGCCGAAGAAGCGGTGCAACATTCCGAAACGGAATTTAAAAAAGTTGAAGAACCGCAAAAAGATGTAACGGTTTCCGATATTTTGGATGAGCTTTTCAGCTTGGATGAAGGTTTTAACGATATTGACGGAGAACTTGACGATAAAACCATTGAAGAAGATTTACAGGAAACCCTCACAAGCAAAGATGAACCCGCAGTAACAACAATTACGGAAAATGAAGAAGAAAAACACTCCGCTCTTTCATCAAACCTGACAACGGACACAATAGAAACCGAAAGTTTTGACGATGAGGATTTGACGGAGACGATACAAAAAGAAGAAGTTGAAATTCTTTCGGAAACAATTACGGAGGAAGATATACACGTTAAAAACCGTGAAAACTCAATACTCATAAGTGAAGATGAAAACGAAGAAGAAAATACAAACAAATCCTATAGCGAAAATGAAATTGTTGAAGAAACTTCAAGTTCGAGTGAACTTGAAATTATAGAAGAAGACGATTCCGAAGAAGAAAATGGAAATAAAGCGGAAGATTATTCGGAAGAAGAAAACATTGAACTTTTAAACCAAAATGAAGAAGAAGAAAAAGAAGAATTAACCGTGCTTGACGGTCAAAACGAACAAACCTCTTCTATTAATGATGAAAACATTTTAAATAAAGACAATACTTCAAATTTGGAAATCAAAGAAGAAAAAACATCCGAAAATGAAATAGAAATCCTCCCCACCAATACAGCACGTAATTTGCAAAAAGTAATAGTTGATTATGACGAATACGGAGAACCGATATATTCCTACGTAAACAATGCGAGTGAAGAAGCAGAAGAAGAAACGGATACGGAAGAAATTGAAGAGATTGAAGAAGAAAATTTTGAAGATTTAAACGAACGGGAAAACGAAAATTCGCTCGAAGATGAAGAGCTTAACGAAGTTATGCTCGAAAATGAAAATGAAGAAGAAGAAATAACGGCAGGCGAACCTGAAATGATTAAACCCGTTAATGACGAAGACAACGAAATAAAAATTGATGAAGAACCCGAAAATTTAGAAGAAATTGAAGAAAAGGAAGAAATCAATACTCCCGTAAACACTGCTGCGGAATATGAAGAATATGCCGAAGAGGAAGAAAATCATATTGAAACTTCACACGATGAAGATATAAATTCGGAATACGAAGATGAAACCGGGGATTATGAAGAATACGAAAACGAAGGGGATGAAAACGAAGAAGAAACTCTCCCCTCTAAAAAAAGCAAAAAAACACTTCCCTTAATTTTTGCATTAGTCGTATTATTTATAGTCGGAGGCGGAATAGGCGGGTATTTCTTATATAAAAATCACGCAAACAACGAAGAAAATTTCCAACCGCAAAACGACAACAATGCCGAACTTGAACAACCCGTTCAAAACGAACAAACGGAAGAAGCTCCGATTGAACTGCTCCCGCAGGATAATCCTGAAAATATAATCGAAATTCCGCAAAATAACGACGGAAATAACAATGAAGAACAACCAAAAGAAGAATACGTGCCGCCGTTAACGGAAAATGATTTATTGAAAAACGAAAACAAACAACCCGTAACAATACATGAAGCAATGGCTAATGCATTCACGGGAACAGCAAATACTTTATCGTTAAAAGAAGTTCAATGGCAGTGCAAACCGCAATTATATGCAAATGAAACTTTTAAAACATATTTGCAACAATTGGATGATATGTTTAAACTTAATTTAAGAAAAAACATATTAAATGCAACGGAAATACCCGAAAACAGAACAATAACGGTTAAAATGGCGATAGCAAACGACGGAAATTTGGAAAGAGTACAAATTGCAGACTCAAGCCAATCCGCACAAATTGATGACATTGTGTTACAAAGTATTAATGAAACGTTTGACGGCGAAAAATCAGTAATTATCAACTCCGGAGAAGGAAAATCGGATTTCTATTACCTGAAACTGGTTATAAAATTATAATTATGTTATTATATTTTTGTATATACAAAAAATAGAGATTAGTTTTGTGCTGTTAGTCGAGGAACAACGATTATTAATAGAAAAAATAGTCAAAAATAACAAAAATTTTCAGGGTAACGAAGATTTATTCGAGGATTTTTGCAGTGAGGCATTTCAAAAATCTTACATGATTTTTAATTCGTCCTCTGGTGTCCAAAAAGTGGAAAGCTACTTAAATAAAGTTGTTCACACTTCCATTATCGGTGTTCTTAAAAATTCGGGAAGATTAAGAAGAACAAGCGAAGGATTTATTCCCGTAAAAGAAATAAAAGTACCGGATTTCTCGCAACCGACCGTAGTCAAGCCGTATATTGCGGGTCCGGAATATGTATTGGATTTCCCCGACCCTCGACAAAGTGCGGAAGAAATACTTATTACAAAAGAATGTCTGCAAAAAATAGCCGATGCGGTGTGCATTATTCACAAAGAAGTACCTTCTCAATGCTATTTGGATATTTTTAACAGAAGATACATCCACGGCGAAAAACAAACGGAAATAGCAAATGCATTAAATCTTTCACAATCCGAAGTCAGTAAAAGATTAATGCAATTATCAAAATTAATCAGTAATTTTTTGGACGGTAACGGTTAGGCTTCTCTCATGATTTGTCGTAAATGCGGTGCGAATATTCCCGATAATTCAATAAGATGTGTTCATTGCGGTATAAAGGTAAATATTCTTTGTCCCGAATGTAATACAATAAATCCGTTCGGCACAAAAAACTGCAAAAATTGTAATTTTGAATTGCTGAAAACATGCCCGAATTGCAAAACGGTAAATATGTTTTCCGCCACAAAATGCAGAAAATGCGGTGAAAGTTTGCCCCTGCCGAAATGTGATAAAAATATAGACGAGTCTTATATTGAAAATTTGGCAGGCGAACCTGATATAGTTTCTTCTTTTTCATCAGCGGATATTAATTTTTCAAACACGCAGGAAACAATAAAACAATACCGGGTCGGAAATCAAAAAGAGGAAGAAAATAATCAAATTTTTAGCTTTACGGAAAATCAAAACGAAACGGATAAAGACGATATTTTTACAAATGAACTTCAAAATGCCGACAACGGTGAAACGGAAGAAACCGAAGAAAAATTTATTGATTCGGAAATTGAAATTACACCAATAGACCCGAACGTAAAAATAGAATTTTTGGAAGATGAAAACGATGACAATGAAGATGATGTTGCAACGGATATTGAAATAGAAGAAAAACTCAATATACAGGAAAAAGCAAGAAACAAAATAATTGCCTGCATAAAATCTTCAATATCAAGCCCGATTATTGCAATAAACGGGCCGGAAGGTTCCGGAAAAACCGCATTGTTAAAACAAATAAGCAAAACACTGACCGGAAGCAATTTCGTCTTTTTATACGGAAGTTGTACTCCGCTTGTACAAATAACGAGTTTCGGTTTTTTTCAGGATGCATTTTTAAGAATAATGGGATTTCCGCCATATACGAAATCGGTAAACGAATTTTTAGCCGAGTTTCAAAAGAGTAACTATTCAAACTTGTTTTCTTCGTTGACCAAAAGAGAACTGAACACGTTTTTAAACATATTTTACCCCTCAACTACGGACAGTTTTGAAAATATAATCAAAAACAAAGAAAATATGTTTAACATATTGGAAAAAGTTATAAAATCATTTTCCATAAACAGCAACCTCGTAATAACAATAGATAATTTTGACCTGTTAGACGGAGCATCGTACGAATTTATAGTTCACCTTATAAAAAAAGGATATTTGAAAAGCAGAATAAAATTATTGGCTGCATATCAGGAACAAAAGCCGATACAAAGTTTCTTCGATATTTCGGAAATTAACGAAAAAATGTTCCGAATGATTACATTAAAAAAGCTGACGACCGAAGAAATGCTTACAACCATCAAATGTAATTTGAACATGGACGTTACAAAATTATTGCCCGAAAGCTACCTTAACGAGCTTATGGAAAAGTCAAACGGAAATGCTCTTCGTTTTGAACAGGAACTGGCTTTATTATTCGGTATAGGATATATTTCGGTTAAAAATAACGAAATAATAATAAAAGAAGAAAACAAACCGGAAATTCAACCTACAAATTTTGAAGAGCTTGTAAAATTAAGGTTGAACACGCTTACTCCGAGTGCAAGAAACGTATTGTATCTTGCGGCAATAATGGGTTACAGATTTTCAACAAACATACTTTATTATGCGGTTACAATGCCTGCCGAAAAAGCACAAAAGGCAATCGAATATTTAAAACAGGAATTATTCTTGGATTATGTCGATAATTACACCTGTGAATTTAAAAGCCTTGCTTTATGGAAATTGGTATATCAGGAGGCAAAAAACGACCTTCTCTATAAAGAAAATGCGGAAAAATTATATCTGACTTTAAAACCGCTTACGCTTTCGAGTAATTTGCAAAAACTTATTTCCTGCACGGAAGCAATCGGAAAAAGCGAAGCATTTATGATATGGAAAGATACGTCATATTTATCGGCAAGTTTGGGTGATACAAACCTTTATGTAATTTCGCAGAAACAATGCTTAAAAATAATAGAAGAGCAGGAAATAGATAATGCGGAACATATAAAAAACACTATTTATGAACAAATAGGTAAATTGCTCTGCGATAAATCACCGAGCGAAGCCGTTACTTATTTATCAAATGTACTGGATACCGAAATAAAAGAATGCAATATTATCAGAATAATTGATTTGTCGGGGTATTTTGTAAAAAGCTGCTATCTGTCGGGAAATTATACGGGAGCGGTTGAAGCCGTCGATGCGGTGCTATCTGCTTTAAAAGCGGCAGATATTTCAATAACTCCTTCCGATTTGGCACTTATTAAATCAAGAAAATTAAAAGCACTTTTAAATATCGGTAATTGCGAAGAAATTATAAACCTGATAAAAGAAGAAATTTTGCCGAATATTGAAAAAGCAACGGAAGAACCGAAAATTGAAAACACTTATAAAAATTTACTTATTGATGCGATAATGCTTTCAAAAACCTGTTTGGCAAAAGCACTCGCAATGCAGGGCAATAATGACGCATTAAATGTTGTAAATTCATTAAGAGAAGATATCGTAAAATATGAATATTTTAAGGATTATTTTACATTGCAGGCTGAAATACTCGAAGCATTTACGCACACGATTTCCGGTGATATAAATAAATCAAACGAAACATTAAACACAATTTCGGTTAATTATAAAAATGCAATAATTGAACCCGATTTGCTTGCAGAATGGAATTTAATAAATATTATCAACCGAATTTTGTTGAACGAAAAAGAAAATTTGAAAGCAGATTTGTTTGAACTTGCAACATTTGCAAACAATATAAACGAACATTTTATAAAAAATATAATAAAACTAATTCTCGGCTACGTATTAAAACAGGAAAAAAATACGGAAAAAGCAATGGAAATATTTAATGAACAAATTACATATTTCGCAAAAGAAAAAGTTGCAACGGGTGCTTTATCGGCTTGGCTGTTAATGGTTCAAATATACATAAACACCGGTGATGACGAAAAAGCTCTGAATACCGCAACAAAATCGCTTGAAATTGCTCAAAGCCCAAAAATAAACAATTATCTGTTTATTATTTATTTCCAAAAATTCATTGCTGAAATATACTTACGCAAAGGTGATTTAACGGCAGCGAAAATGTATCTTGAAAAATCCGTAATTATTGCAAAACAATTTGACTTAAAATATCAACTGATAGAATTATACCTTGCTTATGGCGAATATATGCAGGAACTCATCAGATTAAGCAAAAAATATCTCCCGTCGAACATTACGCTTACAACGGAAATGTACAACAAAGCGGTTGTGACGGCAAAAGAATTACGCATTAAAAATCTTATGGAAAAAGCCCTAAAAGCAAGAAACGAATTTAAAACTTTATGCAAGTTGCATTCATAACTTTTTATCTTAACTCAACGTTTTGAATGCTTTTTTTCAACAACTCCGTTATTTTTATAAATTCTTCGTTTGAATAAGATACTTCATTGATAAGCGAATTATCGTTTATATCCGATTTTACTTCAAATTTTTGAAGGTAATATTTTTTTGCCCCCTTTATCATTTCGGCAATTTTTATAAAATCGTCAAAGGATAACATATTTTTTAACACCGTTGTTCTAAATTCGTAATCAACACCGGAATTAATTATAAAATTAATACTCTCCGATATTTTTTGCGTATCAATGTTTACTCTTGTTATTTGCGAATATTTTTCAAGCGGAGCTTTTATATCCATCGCAACATAATCAACAAGCTCCGACAAAACAAGCGTCTTGACAACATCAGGCGAAGAACCGTTTGTATCAAGTTTAATTAAAAAACCGAGATTTTTTATTTTTTCCGCAAAAAGCGGTAAATCTTTTTGCAAAGTCGGCTCACCGCCGGAAATGACTACGGCATCCAACAAACCTCGCCTTGTTTTTAAGAAATCCAAAAAATTTTCAACCGAATATTTATCTCCTTCCGTACAAGCTGACAACAAAGAAGGATTATGGCAATAACCGCAGTTAAAATTACAACCTTTTGTAAAAACAATCGCCGCTATCTTATCGGGATAATCAAGCAGCGATGTTTTTTTAATGCCTCCGATTAAGAATTGCATTTACTTTCAATTACCTCTAAATCAAACGTTTTTCTTGTCTTAAATTCTTCACGTTTGCCTTTGTTCCATTGTTGAACGGGTCTTATGTAACCTACAATTCTTGAATAAATTTCACAATCACTTCCGCATTCCGGGCATGTTGAATGTTCGCCTCTTATATAACCGTGGTTTTCGCAAATGCTGAACGTCGGAGAAAACGTGAAATAAGGTAATCTGTAATTAGTGCAAACCTTTCTTACGAGATTTTTCATTGTTTCCGTATTTGAAAGTCTTTCACCGGCAAAAATATGAACAACGGTACCGCCCGTATATTTTGTTTGCAACTCGTCTTGCAAATCCAGCAATTCAAAAATATCATCCGTATAATTTACGGGTAAATGCGTTGAATTTGAATAATAAGGGTCTGCACCGTTTCGGTATGCTTCTTCGTTTGCACAGATGATTGACGAATTAAAGGTTTTATCCGATTTCGCAAGACGATAGCTTGTACCTTCAGCAGGTGTAGCTTCCAAATTGTAATTGTTGCCGGTTGAAATCTGATATTCTCTGATTTTATCTCTCATAAAGTCCATAACGCCGTTTGCAAACATTTGACCTTCATCGGAATCAATACCCTTGCCGAACAAATTTAAGCAGGCTTCGTTCATACCGATTAAACCGATTGTTGAAAAATGATTTTTCCAATATACGTTAAATCTTGCTTTTATATCTCTCAAATAGAATTTTGTATAAGGATATAAACCGCTGTCGGTTAATTTTTCCAACAATTTTCTTTTAATTTCCAAAGAATTTTTAGCAATTTCCATTCTTTCCGCCAACAATTTAAGGAAATCATTTTTATCTTTTGCAAGAAAAGCAATTCTCGGTAAATTCATCGTAACAACACCGATAGAACCCGTCAAAGGATTTGAACCGAATAAACCGCCGCCTCTGTACGATAATTCACGATTATCAATTCTTAATCTGCAACACATCGAGCGTGCATCTTCGGGATTCATATCGGAATTTATAAAGTTAGAGAAATACGGAATACCGTATTTTGCACTCATTTCCCATAAACCGTCAAGATTTTTGTTATCCCAATCAAAATCTTTCGTAATGTTATAAGTCGGAATGGGGAACGTAAATACTCTGCCGAGGCTGTCACCTTCCATCATAACTTCAAAGAACGCTTTGTTAATCATATCCATTTCGGCTTGAAATTCGGAATAAGTTTCTTCCATATACTCACCGCCGATAATAACGGGTTGTTCCGCATAATAAGAAGGAACATTCAAATCCAACGTAATGTTAGAAAAAGGAGTCTGGAAACCGACTCTTGTCGGAACATTCATGTTAAAAACAAATTCCTGTAAGCATTGTTTTACCTGTTGATAATTCAATTTATCGTATCTTACAAAGGGAGCAAGCAAAGTGTCAAAATTTGAAAAAGCCTGAGCACCTGCCGATTCGCCCTGCATTGTATATAAGAAATTAACCATTTGACCGAGAGCCGTTCTGAAATGTTTGGGCGGATTACTCGAAACTTTGCCCTTAACGCCTTTGAAACCTTCAAGCAATAAATCTTTTAAATCCCAACCGACACAATATACCGAAATAATGTTTAAGTCGTGTATGTGAATATCACCGTTCAAATGAGCGTTTTTAATTTCTTCGGGATAAATTTTATTTAACCAATAATTTTTGCTGATATTTGAAGCGATGTAATTGTTTAAACCTTGAATTGAATAAGCCATGTTTGAATTTTCGTTAACGTGCCAATCGAGCTGTTGAAGGTAATCATCAACCATATCAACGTTAAGTCCCATAGCAAATTCTCTTATTCTTGCTCTTTGTTCACGATATAAAATATAAGCCTTTGCGGTAGCGGTATAACCGAAGGAATAAAGAGCTATTTCAACGGCATCCTGTATTTCTTCAATCGTCGGAGCTTTTATACCGTTTTCCTTTTTATCCGCAACTTCCTGCACCATCATAATAACTTTGTTTGTTACTTTTTTTGCTTCGGCAGACGAAAATTCCTTTGTTACGTTTGCTGCTTTTTCAATTGCCTGTTCAATCTTATTTGCATCAAACTTAACAACCGAACCGTCCCTTTTTACTATTCTGTTCATTATGTTCCCCTTGTACCCCAATCTCACTTTTGCATTGAGCATTTCTATAATAATAATCCCTTTTTATCCCGTTGTAAATATATCGTTGTTATATATTTAACTTTTTACAAAATAAGATAATATTAATTATACAACCTTTTTGATATTGATTATCATTTTTGAATACATGCTTTTACAAATCTTATTATTAATTGAATTTTGAACTGTCCCAAAGAAACAGACAAAAAATTTTCCGGGAGAATTTTGGTAAGAAAAAAGAGAAAAAAATTTAAAATTTTTCACCTGTTTAAATTAATCAAAAAAGCAAAAACCCGCTTCAAAAATTTGATTTTTACCACGGGTAATCGTCTTTAATTTGCCAACCGTCAGCCCAAATAATGCCAAAATAAGAGATGAAGTCGCCATTTTTAACTCGTTCCAAATAGTAATCTCTTGAATGGGAATCTTCGCCCGGAAAAAAATCATACATATAAGGCACTGCACGTAAAGTATTATCTTTTAAATTAAAATTAAATTTAAAGAAAAATATATCTCTGCCAAACTTATTTGGTTTTTGGGAGCCGTTTATATCCGTTATCACTGTTATATCAAGTGAAGCAATATCTATTGTCGTTCCCTCAAAATATATAAACGGATCAATCAATACAACAGCACCGTCATTTAAAACAAAATAACCTTCCGAAAAACTTAAATATTTTAAAACTGAATTTTTCAAAGAATCTGAAAATCCTTCGGGCCAATTATATCCGCAAACATCATTTCCGCCGTATTTACAATATTCTTTATGCGTAAAATAAGGCATTATATAAGTTTTGATAAAAGAAACCTTGCCCGATGCTCTACGACATAGTTCCCAATCCCAGGTTTGCAACGGCCCGTTTTCTGCCATGGAAAGATTAAATGCTCCATAAAGAGTCGAATACACTTTTTTTAATCGGCTAACCGCAGCTTGTTTTTGCCAATTCGCAATCATAGTCGGAAGAGTTACTGCTGCGACAACGCCAATAATCATGAGTGTTATCAAAACCTCCGACAAAGTAAAAGCTCTTTTTAATCCGCTCATATTTTCACCTTTTTAAAGCATTTATTGTGATATTTCTTAAAAAAGTATCACATATTTTGCCTTATATTGTCAAGTATTGTGCGTTTTGTTTCTTATTAAGCACTTATTGTGCCTTACATTTTTCTTCCCATAACTGTTTCATGTAATTAACAGAGGTTAAAAATGGAAACAAAAGAATTACTCGGACTTAAAATAAAAGAATTGAGAAAACGAAAAAATTATACGCAAGAACACTTAGCAGAGTTATCGGATTTGGATTTCGGATATATAAGCAAATTGGAAGTCGGGAGAAATTTCCCGACAATAGGCACTTTGGAAAAAATTGCAAATATTTTGGAAGTTGAACTCTATGAGCTTTTTCAATTTACAAACGAAAAAAATAACGACTTTAAAAAAGAAATAAATCAAATATACGATAAACTCAGCAAAGAAAAACAATATACTCTGTATCGGGTTGCAAAAGGTCTACTCTGATTTCCCTTACTTATCGCATAATTTAACAATATATGGTATAATTTCCCTGAATTATGAAGATAAAATCTTTAAATCTTAATAAACACACAAAAATCATATTATCCGGATTGGTAGTCGGCTCCGCATTAATCGGTGCGTGCGGATTTTATGTTATTAATGATATTCAAACCAAAACCGATAAATCTTATTATGCTTTTGCACAATTGATTACAAAATCCATTGCTTCTCAAACCGCCGATTTAAAGAACATGACTAATTCCGAAAAATCACAAATCATGTCAAAACGTCTGCTTCCTTTTTTCAATAAAAACGAGGATGTTTCTTACATAGAATACAAAGATGAAAAAAACAATATAATATATTCTTCAAAAGCAGATTTCCCCATACTTGACGATGATACTAAAATCAGTGTAAGTTCGCCCGTATTTTCCGATAACAAAATTACCGGGTCAATAACCGTCGGAATGACAGGCAAAGGTTCAACTCTTTTTACAACCTCGGCAAAAAAATCAATGTTCGGAATTTTTGTTTTCAGTTGGTCGGTTTTTACGTTGATTTTATTTTTGAGTTTCTTCCTGATGTCAAAAGAATTAAAAAAACTCTACAAAGGAGTAAAAGAAATTTCCACGGGGAAATTCGGTTACAAATTGGAATCCGAAAACATGGGAAAATTGACGGACGCTTTTAACGATATGTCAAATATACTTTCCCGTTACGAACAATTAAACATTGAACAACTTACGCTTGAAAGGAATAAACTTGAAGCCGTGTTAATGAGCATTATTAACGGAGTTGTAGTGTGCGATAATTTTGACAATGTCGTTCTTGCAAATTCCGCAGCACTTTCAATGCTTGATACGGAAGAAAACAAATTATTGAATACACAAATTCAAAACTATTCCGATTCGGAAGGAAAAAGATGTTTTCTTGACAAAATTGAAGAATTTAAAGATACTCCCCTTAACATAATCGAACAAAAACCGATTGAATTTATTATTGAAATTGAAAAGAAAACAATAAAAGCGACCATTTCTCCTATGTTTTCAAAACAGTGGGATTATGTGGGTTACATCATTGTTTTACTTGATATTACAAGAGAAACCGAAGTTAACAAACTGAAAAATACGTTTATTTCAAATGTTTCACACGAATTAAGAACTCCCGTTACGGTTCTACGTACGTATATTGATACTTTATGCGAAAACGGCGATGATTTTGATGATGAAACAAAAAAAGAATTTATGCAAACGATAAATACGGAAGTCAAAAGATTGCATTCAATGGTTAACGATATTTTGGATTTCTCTCGGCTTGAAGCGGGAAATGTTAAATTAAAAAAAGAATATACGGATATTGTTCAACTTTTGAAACAAAATATTGAGTCCATAAAAATATTGGCAGAAGAAAAAAGAATGAAAATTTCGCTTAATTTTGAAAAAGGTCTGCCCAAAGTTCCTATAAATATTGAAAGTATTGACAGAGTTATAAGAAATTTGCTTTCAAATGCAATAAAATATTCACGAGAAAATACAGATATTATTGTTAATGCGAAATTATCGGAGGATAAAAATTTTGTTGTATTTTCAGTAAAAGATAACGGTATCGGAATTGCAAAAGAGCATCTTGAAAAAATATTCGACAGATTTTACAGAGTTGAAAATGCGACCCACACCGTAAAAGGCACGGGGTTAGGCTTGCACCTTGTAAAAATGACGATAGAACAGCACCATAACGGGAAAATCACGGTAAAAAGCAAAGAAAACGAAGGTTCAACTTTTACCGTAGCATTGCCGGTTAATATTGACGAAAGCGAACTTGTTTAAAGAATTTTGGTGCAAATAATTCTGCTTTTCAATTTATTTGCGAATAATAACCGTGATTAAAATAAATAAAACAAAATATTCAACCTATCCTCAAAATCAAGTTTTTGAGGCAAGTTTTTATGTGTTTTCAAAACCTAAATTTTATTTAAGTTCCTTCTCCGATGGGAGAAGGTTAGGATGAGGGTTGACTGAAAAAATAGAAACTCATTTCATTCAAGCCGTAGGGTGCAATTTTTTGCACCGATG
>CAZHCP010000041.1:0-14495 GCA_964531015.1 uncultured Muribaculaceae bacterium | reverse complement strand
TTGCTTGTACCCTTTTCATCAACCTTAAATGCGAGTCTGATTAATTCGCCCTTATAATCATCCGGCGGCATACCCACGTTTACCACGGTTGTCATTGCAAGACGAACAGAGCTTATCATGCTGTCGTTACGATTGCTCTTTATCATCTTAATTCCTTCTATACCGCCGTCACGGTTAATATAAAATTGAATTGTGCAATCTCCCGCACCTTCAACCAAATTCGGTTTCCAAGCTTCCGAAAATTCTTTTCCCAGTTCAATCAAATAATTACGCAAAGCGGAAGAAATATTGTTTAATCTTAACACCGGCAAATTTGTTGTAGGATCCTTTGATTTGAATGCCGCAGGCAAAGTGTTATCCCAATATGAATCCACCCCGACAGCCTGAACTTTTCGTTCGTTTTTAATTTCAGGCTGTGCTTTTATAACTCTCTTTTGCTTGTGCGGAGGTGCAACAAATACAACAACACAAAGAATTAAAGATATAACACCTGCAATTATAGCCTTTGTTCTGTCTGCTTTTTCCTCTTCAAGTTCTTCCAGCTCTTCTTCCGTCAAACGTCTTTTTTTCGGACGAGAAGGCGGGCGTCTGCGAGGAGGTTCACGGTAATATTCTTCTTCTTCCTCATAAGAATCATCATAGGATGTCTGTTCTTCATATACGATTTCTTGAAAAACATCATTACCGCAGTCACAAAACTCGGGACAAACTTCATATTCGGCATTACATTCCGTACATCTATACATTTAATAATTTCCTTTATTTATTAATAATCTTTATCTACTTTTTCCAATAATTCTTCTCTTACGATAATTTCAAATTTTGTATTACCCAACATGTTTGTTTCCATAATCAAAATTGCGGTAGGAACAAGTGCTGCGATTATACTTAACAAAAGCCCCATCATATCACCGCCCATAACACCGGAGAAATATGACATATTCATTGTCAACTCGATAACAACAACGGCAGCGGCAATCAGGAAGAATTTTTTAGCTTCTTTCTTTAAATGTTTACAACTTTCAACACCGTGCAATACAACACCGTGAACGTTATAATCACTGAAACCGTCTTGTTTGATAATATTAGCGGCATTCATTCTTTTTGCAGTTGCAAACGATGTTGAGAAACAGTGGAATGCAAAACAAATCATCAACGTTGCCAAAACCAAAAATATCGGTGAAAATTTAAAACCTGCACTTAATCTGACCCAAGCAGCCGCTTCGGGGAAACATTCCGCCAAAGTTTGAGATACCCCGTAAGCCAAAAACGGAGCGGTTAAAAATCCCAACAAATATTCAAAACATCCTTTTATTTGCAAATTGAAGATTTTGCCGTTAATATCTTTTAATTTCTTTCTGCCGATATTGTTTACGAATAAAGTTATCCATTGTTGATAATCTTTAACAACAGCCTGAAAATCCTCTCTGCTTTCATAGCTGTCCAATTCTTCTCCGCTTTCGGCAATAATATTTTTCGTAAATCCGGCAAAAATGCCCAAAATTATACAAATTACGGAACATAATATAAGCATGTGAACGACCAAAGTCGGCAAATTATATTTTCCCGTAAGCATTTCAACAAGCGAGAAGAAAATAATTATACCAAATACACCGCCTGATACCATCATGCTCATTCTTTGAATTAAAACGGAAGAAGCGGTTGCTTTTGATTTCGTTTTATTTTGCAAAAACAAAAACTGTCCTTGTTTTAACAATAAGGTAATTGTAATAAATACAACAGCAACACAGAACAGAATTTTTGATTGCAAATTTTTACTGTCAACAACAACGATTATATCTCTGAGTATGTAAGCCATAATCAAAGGAATTACGACTATAAATATATTCAAGGCACTTAAAATCATTTCGTTTTGAGCTAATTTTTGTTTTAAATAAGCGGCTTTATATGCGATTTCTTTAATAACCAAAGCACGTCTTCTTTCAATGTCGGCTTTTAGTTTATCTATTTTGATTTTAGCCTGAACACCTGCACCGCTGCCGTACAAAGATTCGATATCACGTTCATCCAAATCTTCTTCTTCAATCATTTTTAAGGTTTTTCTGTGTTCGCTGCGTTTAATTCGTTCGGCATTCTTTCTGTTTGCGAGTTCGAGCGAACCCGGAACTACTTTCGGATTTGTTCCGCCTGCCGTTATTTTAATGCTGATAAATTCATCCGTATCGGCAATCATTAATTTACATAATGAACCGATTTTAATGGAAGCACCGATAGGTTGTCCTCTAAAAAGTATTTTATCCGATTTAAAATTATTAACTATTTGCCATTTGTCACCTTCAATTTTTTGGAGTGACAATAACAATTCAAACCCGGGGTTAATTTTAAATTGGCAATTTTGTGCATTACCTATATTTATGACACTTGCGTCATTAAATGTTTGTTCGTTATTTTTTGAAGTTATAGTAATTGTCATATAATTTTAAACCTCTATCTTCCTATTGCCTTTGAAAACTTAGCCGAAGCGGTTTCGACGTTTTCTTCCGAAGCAACAACCAATTTACTTTCACCCAAAACAGGCACCAATGTTTGTTTAACTTTATCCAATTTTTGAGGATGTGCATATAAAAACGTTAATGATAAATCAGGGACGTATTTTAATGTTGTTCTTATGTTTTTAGGTAAAGTTTCCCAGTTAATTTGTTTGTCGATTGCACCTTCATTTTCCAAATCCCCCAAAATAACGATTGCCGGTGTGTAGCCGTCAACGTGATAACGAAGAGCATCATCAATCGCTTTTTTCAAAGCCAAGCCGTATGCCGTTCCGTATGCTTTCGAATCAAACTCGCTGCGTTTATACAGAGCATCTCTTATTGCGATTGTTTTATGCGGAGCACCCTCATATACCATATAAGAATCTTCGGAAACTATATATATTTTAATATGGTCTTCGGAGTCCATTTTTTTAGACATTTTCAAAATGGTTTGTTGTTGTTTCCACAAAATATCTCTGTTTGAAGCGGAAATATCAAGCAGGAATATTGCAACAACAGGCTTAAACTCGCTCAGTTCAACCTTACTCATTTGTACATATAAAAATTTGACTATAAATAATACAAGAGGTAATATTATACCTAAAATTAATACTCTTTTAAACATATTTCTCTCAAAACTTCTACCTTAACGTTTAAATTTTATCACATTTTTAGAGGTTAATGCAAGTCGGATTTTTTGAAATTCCAGAAATCCGGGTGCAATAATGCCAAAAACGGAATTAACTCCAAACGACCGATAAACATATTTAAAACGGAAATCAGTTTTGAGATAAAATGCAAATCGCCGTAATTTCCCGTTACGCCGATAACCGAGCCGAACCCGGGTCCGATATTCCCCAATGTTGCAATTGAAGCCGTAACTCCTGTTATTACGTCTTTTTCGATGAATACCATCAACAACGCGCTTACGGCAAAAATCCCGTAATAAAAGAACCCAAAAGAAATTATTTGTCTTAATACATCTTCACCGACTATAAGTTTGTTTATTTTAACGGGGTAAACACCGTTGGGATGAAGAATTTGTGCAACCTGTCTTTTCATATACTTAAAAATTATTATTAATCTTAAAATTTTTAAACCGCCCGAAGCCGACCCGATTGAAGCACCCGAAAACATCAATAAAAATAACAACAATTTCGCTCTTAACGGCCAAGCGGAATAATCGGAGGAAGAAAATCCCGTTGTTGAAATTATTGCCAACACCTGAAATAATGATTCTCGAAGTGCCGAAAACACGTCATAAATTTTATATCCGTATAATACAAAAGCGGTTAATAACGTAAAAACTATTACTGTTATAAAATAGGCTCTAAATTCTTCGTCTTTAAAAACCGAAAGAATTTTGCCTTTTGCAAAAACTTTATATTGCAGTGCAAAGTTTATGCCGGTGAAGAACATAAAAACGGCTATCGTCCATATGTATTTAGCCTGACCGTAAGCAATAATGCTTTGAGCTTTCGGAGAAAAACCTCCTCCCGATACCGTCGAAAAAGCGGTACAAATAGAATCAAAAACGGGCATTCCCATAAATATTAATATTGCCGTTTCCGCCAATGTTAAAGCAAAATATATTCCCCACAATGCAACTGCGGTTTGTCTTATTCTCGGTGTCAGCTTATTTTCTTTTGCTCCAGGCACTTCCGCAAAAAACATTCGCCTTCCCGCAATCGAAAATTGGGGCAATACCGCCGTAAACAATACGATTATTCCCATACCGCCGAGCCATTGACTGAAAGAACGCCAAAAAAACATTACTTGCGGATATATCGAAAAATCATTTAACACCGTTGCACCTGTTGACGTAATTCCCGATACGCTTTCAAACAAAGAATCAATGAAATTCAAGCCGAAATACATAAACGGTATTGTTCCGAGCAAGCATATCAATAACCATGTTAATATTACAATCGCAAATGCTTCCGTCTTGTTAAGGTTATTTATGTTTTCTTCGTTACGATTTTTTTGACGAAACAAAAAGCCGAAACAAAAAGAAATTATACCCGCTCCCAAAAACGGAACCGCAAAAGGATATTCCTTTAATAAAATCGCAGCAACGCAGGGAACAAGCAATATGACGGAAATATACCTTAATAACAAACTGACGGTGTCTAAAACATATACAAAATTCATTAATGATACCTTTTAAAATAATTTTTTACGAAATCGGAATTTTCTTTTGTCGTAAAAATAATTAAATTATCAAACGGCATTATTTGAGTCGTTCCTCTCGGAATTATAACTCTGTTTCGTCTTTGAATTATTGCAATGATTGCCTTGCAAGGTAAATTCAAATTCATAAGCGTATCGGTTTTAAAACTTGCGGGTACCGAAATTTCCAAAACTTCGCCCTGACCTCTTTCAACGGTTGCCAATATTTCAATATCGGTTTTTATTAACTGATTTTCGATAACATCGCTTGCCGCACTGTTTTCCGATATTGCAACATCTATTCCGACTTTTTCAAACAATTGAGAATTTGGATTTTTTGAAACTCTCGTTATAACTTTTGCAACCCCGAATTGCTTTGCAAGCAAAGAACATAACAGATTTTTTTCATCATTGTTCGTAACGCTTACAACAACATCCGATTCCGAAATTCTTTCATCCCTTAACAAATCAAAATTTGCACCGTCACCGTTTAAAACAAGAGCATTTTTTAAATTTTCGGTAAGTTCAACGCAACGTTTATAATCAAGTTCGATGATTTTTATTTTTATTCCCGCTTTTTCAAGATTTTGTGCCAACATCAAACCGACGTTTCCGCCGCCTATTATCGTAACCTGTTTTACATCACGTGTTTCCTGAAAGAAATGATTTGCCAATATATCCAACGAATACGACGACCCCATAAATATTACTTTATCATTCAGCAATATTTCGCTGTTGCCGTCAGGTATGAAAAGTTCGTTATTCCTTGTTATACCGACAATTAAAGTTTCTTCGGGGAAATTACAATCTTTTATTTTTTTATTTAAAAACTTTGTTCCGTCAACAACTCTGTATTCAAGCAATCTTGCCTTGCCGTTTGCGAAATTTTCAACATCTATTGCATTCGGTACGGTAATAATTCTGAAAATTTCCTGTGTCATCAACTCTTCAGGCCAAAGAACATAATCTATCAACAATCCTTTTTGATATTTTGATCCCCGAATTAATGCCAAAGACTCGACATTTTCCTTTTTACTTACAAAACAAACCGTTTTTAAATCGGTCATGTTTGTTACGGTGAAACACGCAACAATATTTGCTTCATCATTGTTTGTACAGGCTATAAAAATATCGGCATCTTTAATCCCGATTGATTCAAGAACGGCAATATTCGACCCCGAACCCTGCACATATTCGATATCCAATTTGTCAAAATTATCGGAACATCCGGACGAACCGTCATCAATTATTATAATATCATGGTCTTCAAACAGTTCGGTCGCAATTAAGCAAGCAGCCTCACCCGCACCATATATTACTATTTTCATATATATACCTTTTCAGATTTTTATTTTGTTATCATTATAACTTATAATAGAAAAAGAAGAATTTGTCCAATTTTACACATTTAAGACCGACCGGTTTTCAATTTTAAATAATTATTCGTAACTTCTTTTTTTAAAGAATCGTTATTTGTATTTTGTGCCGCAACGTAAGCTTTTTCCAATAATTTCTTTGCTTTCGCCGTATTACCGAAAGAAACCATTATTTTAGCGGCTTTTTCATAATTTTTTGCCAAATTTTCATTGTCATTAATATCATAATAAGATTTTGACGAATTTCCGTAATATTTTAATGCTCTTGTTTTTTCGTCCAACAATTCGCACCCGAGAGCATTTTCACTTGAAATAACGGCTTTTACTTTTTCATTTCCCGTTTCTTCCGCAGTAATATCGGCTAAATCCATAAACATAAAAGCATTATCTTTATCATATTTTTCAGCATGTATTTGTGCCAAATTCGACAATGCTTTTGACTGCAACACCAAATTATCCGTTTCCCCGGCATAAGACACCGCTTTGCAGTAATGATTTACCGCAGGATTAAAATTAATGTATTCATCATATATTTTGCCCATTGATATATGAGCTCTTGCTTTTATATTATTGTCATTTGATTGTTTTACCGCTCTGTCAAAGCTGTATAAAGCCTCTTCCGCCATATCAAATTCATCGTATATTTTGCCTTCTTCATAACAAATCATTGCCGATGTTTGGTTATCTCCGATTTCATCGGCATAATCCAATGCCGTTTGAAAATATGAAAGAGCTTTTTCTTTATCATCCACCGCTGCATATTTTTTTGCCTGAATAAACATTCTTTTTAAATTAGAATCCGTCGGAACGTAAAATTCCGCCCGAACTTCTTTTTGGTAAGTATCGTTTTCATCAGGTTCGACAACTTCACCGTTTACAATATTTACATCTTCATGCTCAAACGTATCCGTATTGTTTTCGGAAACCGGCTCGGTTTTTTCGGCTTTATAGTCAATTTGTTGAAGAAATAAAGCGTCAACCCAATTTTCAACAACATCGGATTTTTTATTCAGAGTTTTTGTTATATACTCGTCCAATATTTGCGAAGCACTTTTTAAGTTCGCACGTATAATATTGGCATTCGGATTATCTTTTTCGGCTTGGTTCTCAATCAGGCTTAAATATTGAGAAACTTCCGCCTTTATTTCTTCGGGAGCTCCGATTGCATTTGTCGTATTGGTAAAATCTTTTAAGACCTGAGTAATATTAATCTTATTTTTTGTATAATCAATTGCGGATTTTTCGCCGTTAGGGAAAAAAGTATCACCTGCCGGCATGTTTCTTCTTTGATGTTGCAGGTCATTTTCGGCACGAGAAGGAGTTTGAGAATTTTTTTCCTCATCATTCTTTTTTGTTATTTGTCTTTGATTTACGCCGGAATACGGTTTTACATACCCCGGATATATCGAATTATACAAATGCCCTGCCTTATTTTACACTTAATCCGCTTTATTTCTACATTTATAAGTATGTACTTTTTTTGAATTATTTAAAATACACCGTTTAATGTATTAATTATTTTTTGCAGAAAATCAACATGAAAATTTTAATTAACGTACCGTTTTAATTTCTTTTTTTTATATTATCATTTTATTGTATGAAAATTATTCCGAACATATTAATAACATTTTTGATATATATTGTCACAATATGTGCAAATGCTTTCTGTGACGAATTTTCGGATATTGACACAACAAAAAAGACGGATACGGTTTATTCGTATACTCAACACAAAACCGATTTTGTCGCAACAAAGAACAATGAAACAATAACCCAAACCGCAGGCAAAGACGAAACTTTAAACCTGAACAATAAGTTTTCCGGCAATATAGACGGAAACTTGGGAAACTGTTTCTTTTTTTATAATTCGCAATTTAAAAAAGTTTTAAATTATTTATACACGCTTTCCTTTTTGGAAATCAAATCCAAAATACGTTTTTCCCTTATTTTAACGGAGATTTTACCAAACGCTCCATGATTTCTCCTGCGTACACTCTTTATTAATTACAACAACACAAAACTATTAAAAACAGGAGAATTTTATAAAATGGAAAATATGATGCAAAATTTGCACATCGGATTAATGATGGCACTTATAGGTATGGGTGTGGTTATGGTATTTCTCGTCTTTATGATGGGAGTTATGAGAGTAACCGAAATTATAATGGAAAAACTCGGTAAAATATTCCCCGAAGAAGTACCGCAACAAGCTCAACAAAAGAAAACAAACACGGGTATCGGTGATGAAATTGCGGTTGCAATTGCAACAATGCTAAGAAACAAAAACCTTATTAAAGGAGGCAAATAATGGAAGCTTTACAAGCATTCGTTTCAAGCCATAACGTTGCATTTGCCGCTTGGATGTTGATAATTGCATACTTTTTCATTGCTACCGAAAAAATACCGAAAGTTACAATTGCATTAATCGGAGGTACGTTAACCGTAGTTTTGGGCTTATTGAGTCAGGCAAAAAGCATTGACGGAAATCTAAACCCGCTCTATTTCGTAAACTTTATAGATTTTAATGTTATCTTCCTTCTTGTTTCAATGATGATAATAGTTTCAATTTCAACAAGAAGCGGAGTTTTCAGCTATGTTGCAAACGAACTTTTAAAACTGACAAAAGGACATCCCGTTAAAGTTCTTGTTGCGTTGAGTTTGTTCACGGCGGTTGTAAGTGCGTTTTTGGATAACGTTACAACCGTAATTCTTATTATGCCCATAACTTTTTCAATTGCAAAAAAATTGGACATAAACCCGATTCCGTTCTTAATAACCGAAATTTTTGCTTCCAATATCGGCGGTACGGCAACTTTAATCGGTGATCCCCCGAACATAATCATCGGAAGTGCCGCAGGCTTTGCATTTATGGACTTTATTAAAGAACTTACCGTTATAGTATTTATTATCTTATTGGCTGTTACGTCAATGCTTGCAATTGTATTCAGAAAATCTTTAAAATCAGACCCCGAAAAAATGGCTGAAATTACCAAAATCGACAACAGCAAAACAATTACCGACAGACCGTTAATGGTTCGTTCAATGATTATTTTATCATTGGTAATCTTGGGTTTTGTTCTTCACGATGTAATTCATATTGAAACATGTATCGTAGCAATGCTCGGTGCAAGTATTTTGTTGTTGTTTGAAAAACCGACGGAAATTTTACACGATGTGGAATGGAACACAATATTTTTCTTCATCGGCTTGTTTATCATAATCGGCGGTCTTGAAGCATCAGGCGGTATAAAACTTATGGCAGAATGGATTTTGGATGTTACTCAATGTTCCGAAAGTGCTACCGCAATGATTATTTTATGGGCTTCGGGTATCATCTCCGGTATCATTGACAACATTCCCTACACCGCAACAATGGCTCCGATGATTGCCGAAATCCAAAACGTAATGGGACATGATTACGCTTACCCGCTTTGGTGGTGCTTATCGTTAGGTGCCTGCCTCGGCGGAAACATGACCATTATCGGTGCAGCCGCTAACGTAATTGTTTCCGAAAACTCGGCAAAAGCCGGTCATCCGATAAGTTTTATGAGATTTTTAAAATACGGTATCCCCGTTGTATTTATTTCTTTACTGATTAGTACGATTTACATTTACTTACGCTTTTTAAAATAAGGAATTTTTATGAACGCAAATAATAAACATCACGATAACCAAGGAAAAGAAATTATAGGAACAATCGTTTTCACGATATTAATAATTTTGCTTATGTGGGGTGCTTCAAAACTCATATAAACCAAAACTAAAAACAAGAAGGAAGAATTTTTACATTCTTCCTTCTTTATTTGTAAATTATTCTCATTTCATATATAATTTAATATTATGGTTGATAAAAATTGCGATATAAAAGTTTGTTATACTTGTGATAATAATTATGCGGAATATACGGCGGTTTCAATTGCTTCCGTTATAAAAAACTCAAACGCAAACGATAATCTTACCTTTTATGTTATTTCACATAATATTTCCGATGAAAACAGGGAAAAAATCGAAAAGTTAAAATATATAAAAGATTTCAACGTTAATTTTATCACCCCGAAGGAAGAAATTTTTAACGATTTTAAAAACATAAAAACCACGGAATATTTGCCGTTGGCTTCGTTTTTCAGATTAAAAATCGCTTCGCTTATTCAAAACGAAGATAAAATTATATACTTAGACCCGGACACTATAATTGAAAAAAGTTTAAGCGAATTTTACGGCACGGCTATAAGCAATTATTTTTGTGCGGGAATACCCGATATCAGTTATAAAAGATTAGGCAAAAGACTCGGCTTTAACGAAAATAACAAATATATCAATTCCGGCGTTCTTCTCGTCAATTTGAAAAAATGGAGAGATGAAAACGCAGAGGAAAAATTTATTAACAATGCCAAACAATACGAAAATCTTTTTATTCTCGGCGATCAGGACATAATAAACAAAAGTTTTGAAAACCAAGTTTTAATTGTGAATAATAAATGGAATGTACAGGTTATTAATTTTTATTCCCGTAGCGATTATTCGCAAAAATTTAACATTTTACACTACACGGGTTCGCAAAAACCTTGGAAGTTTTCTTCCTATATTCCGCAAAAAGAAGTCTGGTTTAAATATCGAAATTTAACCGATTATCCGAAATATTCAATAACCTGGCACATACTTTCGAATATTTCGGCTTTCTTTGCTTATTTAAAACACAGACCGCTCTTTTTCCTAAGACCGGGTTTCTTTAAATCGATTTATTATATAATTACGCAGAAATAGTTTTCTTGCTTTTTGAATGCAGAGCTTTTTGAATTTTAAAAATTGTAAATGTTGCAAAAATAAATTTACAAAAAGATGAAAACAAAATATTTTTATGCTATATTTTAAGAAACATTGAATTTGATATCAATTATCATTTTTATTAATTTAGCCGATTTAATAACATTTATTGGGAGATTGTATAATTTATGACAATATTGGAAAAAGAAGAAACAAAAATAAAAAACAATAAAACCGAATTTAAACCCGGAAAATGGCAAAGCGAAATAAACGTAAGAGATTTTATACAAAGAAATTACACACCTTATGAAGGCGGTGCCGATTTTCTTTCAAAACCGACGGATAAAACGATTAAACTTTGGGCGGAATGCCGAAAATTGTTTGAAAAAGAACGTGAAAACGGCGGAGTTCTTGATATGGATACGGAAATTGTTTCAACCATAACTTCGCATGGTGCCGGATACATTGATAAAGACCTTGAACAAATTGTCGGTTTACAAACCGATAAACCGTTAAAACGTGCAATGCAACCTTTCGGCGGAATAAGAATGGCTCAAACGGCTTGTAAATCTTACGGTTATGAAGTTAATGAAAATGTTTCCGAAATTTTTACAAAATACAGAAAAACACACAATCAGGGAGTTTTTGATGTTTACACTCCCGAAATGAAATCTGCAAGACACGCAGCAATTATAACCGGACTTCCGGATGCCTACGGCAGAGGAAGAATAATCGGTGATTACCGCAGGGTTGCCCTCTATGGTATTGACAGATTAATTGAAGATAAAATTGAACAATTTAATTCGTTATCGGGAGAAATGACCTCGGATAAAATTCAATTAAGAGAAGAAATAACCGACCAGATTTCGGCATTAAAAGATATGATTAAACTCGGCGAAATATACGGGTTTGATATTTCAAAACCGGCTCAAAACGCAAAAGAAGCGGTGCAGTGGTTGTATTTCGGATATTTGGCGGCAATAAAAGAACAAAACGGTGCCGCAATGAGTATCGGCAGAACTTCAACATTTTTGGATATTTATATCGAACGTGACCTTCAAAACGGAGTTATAACGGAAGCGGAAGCACAAGAACTCATTGACCATTTTATTATGAAATTAAGACTTGTAAAATTTGCAAGAACTCCGGAATATAACGAATTATTTTCAGGCGACCCGACTTGGGTAACGGAATCAATCGGCGGTGTCGGAATTGACGGAAGAACACTTGTTACAAAAAATTCGTTCAGATACCTGCATACTCTTGAAAATTTGGGTAGTGCACCGGAACCTAATATGACGGTTTTATGGTCTGCAAGACTTCCCCGTAAATTTAAAGAATTTTGTGCAAAAATGTCAATAAAAACATCTTCCGTTCAATATGAAAATGATGATTTGATGAGAGTAACGCACGGTGATGACTATGCGATTGCCTGCTGTGTTTCGTCTATGGTATTGGGAAAAGAAATGCAATTTTTCGGTGCAAGAGCGAACTTGGCAAAATGCCTGCTTTATGCAATAAACGGCGGTATCGACGAACGATTAAAATTGCAAATTGCCCCAAAATATGCACCAATTACGTCGGAATATCTTAACTACGAAGAAGTAAGAGAAAAATACGAAACAATGATGGAATGGCTTGCCGGATTGTATGTTAATACACTCAACGTTATTCACTATATGCACGATAAATACTCTTACGAGAAGGCACAAATGGCACTTCATGACAGAGATGTAAAAAGATACTTTGCAACGGGGATTGCGGGGTTATCGGTTGTTGCGGATTCGCTGTCGGCAATAAAATATGCAAAAGTCAAAACAATCAGAGATGAAAACGGAATTGCAGTTGACTACGAAATTGAAGGCGATTATCCGAAATACGGTAATAACGATGACAGAGCGGACGAAATTGCGGTTGATGTCGTAAAATCATTTATGGAAAAAATCAGAAAGCACGCTACATACAGAAATTCAATTCCTACAATGTCAATATTAACAATAACATCAAATGTTGTTTACGGTAAAAAAACGGGAAATACTCCTGACGGAAGAAAAGAAGGAATACCGTTAGCCCCCGGAGCAAATCCGATGCACGGAAGAGATACAAACGGTGCAGTTGCTTCACTTGCTTCCGTTGCTAAAATTCCGTTTGAATATGCACAAGACGGAATTTCAAATACATTCTCCATTGTTCCGAACGCACTTGGAAAAGATGAAGTATTTTTCGGTGATTTCACGGTGAATATTGATTGCGGTTGTTGCGATAATATTTTAAATTAATGATAGAGGTTTATATGACTACAATACAGGAAGAAAATTTAATAAATTTAATAGACGGATATGTTGAAAAAGGCGGACACCATTTGAACGTAAATGTTTTTAACAGAGAAACATTAATTGATGCACAAAAGCACCCCGAAAAATATCCTCAACTTACGGTAAGAGTTTCAGGCTATGCCGTAAACTTTATAAAACTGACAAAAGCTCAACAAGACGATGTTATTTCAAGAACTTTTCATTCTTCATTGTAACAAAGTAAAAATATGAGTGAAATTTCAGGAAATATACATTCGATTGAAAGTTGCGGAACGGTTGACGGTCCCGGTATAAGACTTGTTGTTTTTATGCAGGGCTGTCCCATGCGTTGTTTATATTGTCATAATCCGGATACGTGGAGTTGCGAGCAAAATAAAAAAATGTCGGTTGATGAAATTCTGAAAAAATACAATGATTTAAAAGAGTTTCTGAAAAACGGCGGAATTACGGTCAGCGGCGGAGAACCGCTTTTGCAAACGGATTTTGTAACGGAACTTTTTTCACGGGCAAAAGAGCAAAACATTCATACGGCACTTGATACTTCCGGTATTCTTTTCGATATAAATAATACCGAAAAAATCGACAAACTTTTGTCAGTTACAAGCCTTGTTTTGTTGGATATCAAACATATCAACGATGAAGAACACAAAAAATTAACGGGAGTTTCAAACAAAAATATTTTGGAGTTTGCGAAATATCTTTCGGATAAAAAAATTCCTATGTGGATAAGACATGTTGTTGTTCCGGAATATACATATAAGGAAGAATATCTTGTACAAACGGGAGAATTTTTGGCAAGTTTGAACAATATACAAGCACTTGATATCTTGCCATATCATGATATGGCGGTTTCAAAATATGAGAGTATGAAACTTGATTATCCGTTAAAAGATATAAAACCGCTCACAAAACAAGAAGCACTTGAAGCAAGAAAAATCATAATTAATTCATACAAAGAAGCAAAAAGTAAAACGGAAAAATAAGAATTGCCCGAAAGAACAAAACAACAAGCCGATGTTTTTTCTCCTTCGTTTATTTAAAATGTATATTATGAAAAACATTGAATGGTACAACAGCTTAAATAAACCGTTTTTATCACCGCCGGATTGGGTTTTCATGCCGGTTTGGATTATTTTATATGCAATGATTTTCATATCATTGTTGGTATTTTGTATAAATAAATCAGGCAAGCAAAAAACGAAACCGTTAATATATTTTTTCCTGCAATTAGGATTAAATTTATGTTGGAGTGAAGTTTTTTTCGGGTTTGAAAATATCAGAGCGGCGATGATAATAATAATTTTTATGTGGTTATTTATACTATTGACGATAAACGAATTTTACAAACAATCAAAAATATCGGCGATATTGCTTTTGCC
>CAZHCP010000040.1:0-14669 GCA_964531015.1 uncultured Muribaculaceae bacterium | reverse complement strand
AAAACGTGCCACAGGCACCTTTTCTTCGGCAGAGTGAGACGTGGCACCATTTCAACCGCTTTCGAGCGGTTTTTTTATTGTCTCGAAATCTCACGCAATTTACTTCGTAAATTGGGTTCTCCCCTCTCAGAAAACGTGCCACAGGCACCTTTTCTTCGGCAGAGTGAGACGTGGCACCATTTCAAAAGATAATAAAGTCAAGATTTTCAAGACCTTGTTATTTTTGTAATTTATCAACAAATCGAAATTGGCACTTTCTTACTACATTTGTAAAAAATATAAAAAGAAAGGACTTTTATTTTTCATTATTTGTTTTCTAAAACTATTTTAAAATGTTCTTTTTCTATTGAAACAAATGTACTCATTTCATTTATGTCGTTGCTCAATGTCTTTATGAAATAATAAACAAATGTTCTATTTCAGTAAAGAATATTTCGCTTATCATTAATTAAATTCAATAGAACCCCTTTTGAACTGTCTGAATGACAATTTCTGCAACTCTATGTATAATAATGTTTTTAGCATATAATAAAAATATATAGGAGGAATTTAATGTCCGGATTTCAAATGCCAATTACAATTAATGAAGCTTTATTGCATATAAAAAATGATGAATATTTATTACCGGCTTTTCAGAGGGATTTTGTATGGTCAGCAGAGCAAATAGAAAGATTATTCGATTCTCTTATGAGAAATTATCCGACGAATTCAATGCTATTTTGGAAAGTTAAGGGTGAAACAAGAACGAAATGGAAATTTTATAAATTTATCGATACTTTTATTTTAAATGCATTAAACAAACAAATCATAAACCCTCTGTTTAATCAGGCTTCAAGTTCTAATGATTTTTATGCAATTTTAGACGGGCAACAAAGACTTACGGCAATGAGAATCGGTTTATATGGAACATATGCGTATCATGAAACCGGAAAATCATGGAAATATTCGGAAAATTCTTTCCCTACAAGAAGAATGTACTTGAATTTATCCCAAACGGGTGGTATTGATGATGATTGCAAATACTTTTTCGAATTTAAAAAAGACATAGAAACAAATAAAGAAGACTTCTTTATTGATTCAGATAATAATAAATGGTTTAAAGTCAGTAAAATTGAGGAATATTATTATAGTGGAGATGATGCCGGAGATTATTTTGCAAATGAGAATTTAACAAAAGATGAAAAACAAGTAATTAATAAATTAAAACAAATAATTTATAATATACCAACTATTACTTATTATGAAGAAGATGAACAAAATCCGGACAAAGCCGTTAAAATTTTCACAAGAATAAATTCGGGAGGAACTTTTTTAGATTTTTCTGATATAGTTTTTGCACTAATTGTTTCAACTTGGGTTAATAAAGATGCAAAAACAGAAATAAAAGATTTAAAATTCCAAATAGAACAAAAAGGATTTTCTATTGATACAAATTACATTGTAAAAAGTTTTTTGTATTTATTTAATCGTTCCGTAAAAACCGAAATAAACAGTTTTACAAAGGATTTTTGTGAAAAACTTGAAAGTAATTGGGATAAAATAAAAGACTGCATTTTATCTGTATATGATTTATTGAAAACATTTGGTTTAACATCGCAAACTTTAACTTCAAATAATGCAACATTGCCAATATTATATTATTTATTTCATAAAAATATTTATATTAATTATTCCTGTAAAATTAAATATGAAGAAGATAGGAAAGCTATAAAACAATGGTTGTTATCTGCCATTATAAGAAGAACATTTGGTTCGACATCTGATTCTACATTGCAGCAAATAAGAAAAGTCTTTACCGATGATATAAATAATAAATATATTGATGATGATTTTATGTTTGATGGAAATGAGCTTAATAAAAACATTAAAAACATCGGGGGTTTGGATGATGAGTCTATTGAAAATATCCTTTTGACCCAAAAAGATGACCGATATGCTTTTTCTATATTATCTATCTTATACCCTAATTTAGATTATAAAAATAATAATTTTCATAAAGATCACCTTTTTGCAGAGGCTCTTTATGACACTTTACCGGACGAGGTAAAATGTAAAGTTTCTTATAAAATTTATAATTCTATAATAAATTTACAAATGTTAGACAGCAATGAAAATGAATCAAAAGGTAGTATGACACTTAATAAATGGGTGGAGCAAGCAAGCAGAGGTATTGATACAAAATCCTTCTTGGATAATCATTTGATTCCTGAAAATGTAACACTTGAATTATCTGATATAGAAGAATTTTTCGAGAAACGCAAAGAATTGTTAAAAACAAAATTATATAATTTGTTGAATTGTAAATAATTTTTAGGAGATAAAGAATTTGTAATACTTTATAAATATTTAGATTACAAATTTATGAAGAGAATAGATGAAGGAACTGATAAAAGGTTTCAAATAATGCAATTGACATATTTTGTATATCCGGTACGGATTAAAAAAAAACAATAAAATTGCTGTTGCATTATGTATTTCTTCTTTTATTTTTAGTATTCTAAGGATATTTTGGGGTCGTTACAAATTAGGATAGGTATTTTACCCTTTCGCTGAAATGCACCGCCGGAAATTGTTGTTATTAATTTTCTAAATAATAAAAATAAATTTTGATTACACAACCTAACATTATGCGGGTTATATGAACCATAATATAATCTTGAAAAAGGTTATAAAATTTGATAACATAAAGTACGAGGTACTTATGGATATAACAAACGAGCAATTAAAAAAATTATTTGAATTGGCTTCAATGGAAGACAAACTCTTAAAAAACGAAATTACATCCGCCGATATAAGTGAAGCAATTGTTGAAATAGAAAGAAAAATATATTCTTTTACCGGTGTAAAATCGGAAGTAATTGCGGCAAAGAAAATATTAATTGCCGATGATTTGGAGTTATCCATATATCAATTAACAACCGTTTTGAAAAAAATCGGCTTAACGCCAAGTGTTGCTCGTCATAAAGAAGAAGCAATTTCAGAACTTCAAAAAGTCCAATTTGATTGCGTTATTTTGGATTTATTTATTCCCGACAGTTCCGACGGTTTGGACTTAATAAAATTAGCGGTTGAAAAGAAAAAAGAAAACAACAATAACTGTAAAATAGTTGCGATTTCCGGAACTGATGATGTAAGCCTTGTAAACGAATGTTATTCGGCAGGTGTTGATTTTTACATTTCAAAAGATGAAACATGGCACTCGAAATTATTAAAATATTTGGGAACTACATTTCAATCCTCAGAAACAACGGCAGGTTTTACAAACTACATCGTAAACGGAAATGTTATTGTATATGATATAAAACAATTCGGTAATCAAAGAATATTTGATGAAATTACAAAGAATATAACTTCTTCAATTTATACGGGATTAAAATATATGATACTCGATTTAAAAGAAATCTCAACTTTTGAAGAAGACAATGCTTATATTTTTGCGGAATTATATAAATTATGCAATGAAAACAGCGGAAAATTGGCTATAATAAATCCTTCGGTACAAGTAAAACAAGCATTGGAATTTGCATTTTTGGATGATGTAATTCCTTGTTATTCGGGCATTGACAGTGCAATTTCCGAAATTACGAAAGAAAAAATTTAAGAAGGAATAATTTTTTGAATTAAATTTTTTGCGGTAGCTTGAACGGCAGGTATTGCAACCGAATTGCCGAATTGTTTATAAGCACATACATCAGCGACTTCAATTTTAAAATTATCGGGAAACCCTTGCAATCTTGCCCATTCTCTCGGAGTCAATCTTCTTATGCCGTTTCTGTTCACTTCACCTTTTATGTGTGTAACGGGAGTAAAGTCTTTCAATCTTTTATCAATAATCAGGTTACGTTCTCTGCCCATACCGCCCGTTACAATTGTGTTTGAAATTCCGTCAATGTCTTTAATTTCATAACCGAAACCGTTGCCTTTTTTTTCATTTCTGGCTTTGTGTTTTTCCAAACATTCAAGATATTGAGTTGATAAGTAATATTTTGCGGACACGACATCTTTTTCCATAATATTTCTTATTGTTTTTGTTGTATCCGTCGGTTCGGGATATGAAAAATCTTCTTCTTTTATTCCCAAATCGGCTCTGAAACCGACAATAAAAATTCTTTCTCTGTTTTGCGGAACACCAAAATTTTTTGCATTCATTATTTGCGGTTCGGGCACGATATATCCCAAATCATTTCTTAATACATTCAAAATAGTGGCAAGTGTTTTGCCCCCTTTATGATTTGTTAACCCTTTTACATTTTCCAAAAAGAATGCTTTGGGTTGTTTTGCTTTAATAATTCTTGCGACATCAAAAAACAAAGTACCCCTTGTATCATTAAATCCGCCCCGTTTGCCTGCAATTGAAAAGGCTTGGCAGGGGAAACCTCCGACAAGTATGTCGTGGTCGGGAATTTCGTTTTCGTTGATTTTTGTAATATCACCATCAGGCATTTCGCCGAAATTTAAGGAATAGGTTTTTCGTGCCTGTTTATCAATTTCGGAGCTGAAAACACATTTTCCGCCGAAATTTTGGAACGCAAGCCTCATCCCGCCTATGCCCGCAAACAAATCTATAAAAGTAAATTTCGTATCTTTCGGTGCCGGAAACGGGATTTCGGGATTTAATGCAAAATTGTCGGGCAAACATATTTCATTTTTACTCGATTTCTTTTCAATATTAACCAAAATATTTCCGCTCATTCAGCACCCGTTTCCTATAAAAACTAATCTTCAATAAGATTAACTCTTTTTAAGTGTCTTTCCGCTTCAAATGAAGTATTTAACCAAACAGAACAAATATCTTTTGCAAGATATTCGCCGACAATTCTTTCACCGAAACACAAGATATTTGCGTTATTGTGCAAACGGGAGAACCTTGCGGATGTTGTATCCGAACACACTACGGCACGAATACCTTTTATTTTATTTGCCGCAATAGACATTCCTATACCGCTGCCGCATACTAAAATACCTTTTGAAAATTGTCCCAAGGCAACTTTATTTGCCGTATCTTTCGCAATTATCGGATAATCAACGGCTTCCGATGAATAAGTGCCATTGTCAAAAACATTATATCCGCTGTCTTTTAAAAAATTCAAAATTTTGCATTTTAAATTAAAGCCGGCATGGTCACTTGCTATAATTATTTTTTCGTTGTCCATAAATAAATCTCCTTAAAACCCGTATTAATAACGAATATTACCGATTGAAATTCGAAAAAATCATCGTCTGTATTTTCAATACGTAATTATTTTAAACTATCCGTTACATAATTATTATAAAACATAACCGGATTAATTAAACAAATTCTTTTTTATACCGGATTTTTGCAAACATATTTAAACGTCAAGTAATCAAGGGAACTAAAGTACAAATTTCGGTGAAATAATCGGGTAAATGTATGATTAAGGCTTTAATGTCTTGACTTGTCGCCGGTGATGTATTAACATCAAAGCATACAAGAAATCAAGCAAAAACGAATAACGGTTTAATATTTTAACTCTACAATTATGTAATAATACAAATAATTTTAAACGAGAGTTTCTGCAAATATATTATAAGTTTAACAAAAGAGTACACTTTTTTATTTAAAATATGTGTATAAACTGTTGTAAAGAACAAGGGAACAAGGCGTGACCCATTCAAACCCTGCGTACTGCCGTATTGTCAGACAGCGTATAAAATAGAAATAAGACATCTGATTTTAAATCTCGTTTAGCGGAAGTCAGATTTTGCATTTATTTTTTGATTGTTTATATTGTTACATATTTTAATATATCGAAAAAAATTGGCACATTTTTCCGTTTATTTGTTTTTTAAAATATAAGGTAGAAGGATAAATATGTCTGAAGTATTCAACAACAACATAAATACATTTCCTAATACGCAACCGTATTTGTATAATACGGCACAAAATAATGTTACGGTTCCTGTGCAAAATAACGTTGCAATTCCGGCAGGAAATAATGTTGCAACTCCGTTGCAGACACCGCAGGTTAATATTTCAACGCCTTATTCTTCTCAAATATATCAATATCCTCAAACATCGGTATATGAAAAAAATGATGGTCAAAACGGTGCACAAAAAACGGCAAGTTCGGGCGTAAATATATACATTTATAATCCGTCGGGAATAGGCGGCCCGAACGCTACGGCAAGTGCAACATACACAACACCGCAAACGCAATCGACTCCGCAACCGCAAGCCATTGCCTCGACTCCGATAACCAACAATGAACAACCGATTGCTTCAACACCTGTTTCAACAAAAGATGAAACAAAGGAAACAAAGGAAAAAGAAAAAAAGAATGTTGTAAAGATTACGGATGATTATGTAAAAACAATTGAAAGTTATTTAAGAAGCAATGATGAAAATGTGAGAAAAAACGGTATCATCGACTTGATAAACAGATTTGAAGAAGACAATTCAAGGAAAAAAGACCCTGCGTTGACGGCATTATTAAACATTGCTCTGCAAGACCCTGTTTCGGCAAACAGAATGCTTGTTCTCAGCAGCATTGCGGCGGAACAGGCATTAGGCGATGAAAAAACGGTTGAATTGTTAAATGCACTTCAAAAATCGGAAAAATTGTACGGAAGAGAAGCTCAACTTGCGAATGAGGCACTGTTAAAAACGGTTCACGAAATGACCAAAATTGATAAATAACGGTAAGTACGGTTAAAAATGGATATATCATCAAAATTAACAACAGGAATAACGGCAGCGGCGAAAGGTATAAAAAAATTTTCGGGAAAACCTCTCGGCGTTATGTCCAAAGCAATGGGCGTAGCCGCAATCGGCGGAGTTCTTTATGATTCGCACGTTAACGGTCGTGATTATGCCTGCATTGAAGATGAAAAAGGTACTGCCGATAAATATTACAATCAATTTATGAATTATTCAAAATCCGACACGCAAAGTGCAACCGTTGCCGGATTAAAAAAGGGATATTTGAATATTCAAAGAAATTTCACATATTATCACCCGATTTTCAGGACAAAGGGATATATAAAAGAGTTCGGAAAAACGCTCATCGGGAATCTTCCCATATTAGGCACCGCCACAGTCGCATTGGCTTGTAAACATGTAGGAAAAGCGGCAGGAGTTTTATTGTCAATTCATTCAATAAGAACATTGGTTTATGAAGTTGCCGGTGTCGGAAAGAAAAAAGAAAAAATAAGTAATTAATAAAAATAATTCAACATTATAATTAATTTTACCCGATTGGCTTTTAATAATAGCCCAAGCCGGCTATGAATTTTTAGCCGGTTGATTAATTAATAAAATTTTTTTATTGTCATACCATAAAAGAACGCCGGAATAACACGGATAAGAGAGGACGGTTAAACATGTTAGAAATGACGGAAAGAAAAGAAACGGTATCGGTAGTAATCGTTGAGGATTACAAATTGACAAGAGTCGGTTTGAAATCCACTTTAAACGAATATGAGCATATTAACGTAGTCGGAGAAGCAGAAGACGCAACGGAAGGTATCGAAGTAGTTGCAAAGCTCAAACCTTCGGTTGTGTTAATGGATTTGGGACTACCCGGAATGAACGGATTGGAAGCAACCGTTAAGATAAAGGAAATATCACCGAATACGAAAGTTATAATTTTAACATCCCACGAAAGAGGAGAAGAAGTTATTTCCGCACTCGGAGCAGGTGCAAACGCATATTGCTTAAAAGATATTACTCCCGAAACTTTATCGGAAGTGATAAGAAGCGTATCGGCAGGAGCTTGTTGGGTTGATCCGGCTGTTTCTTCCGTTGCATTAAATTTCTTTCCGAAACCCGAGAAACTGACATTAATTCATAATTCGCATGCGGAAGATGCAAGAGCACAACTGACGGAACGTGAACTTGAAGTTTTGAAACATTTAGTCAAAGGAATGAGTAATACGGAAATTGCAAAAGAATTAATAGTAAGCGTACACACGGCAAAAGCTCACGTTTGCAGCATATTGCAAAAACTTTGCGTAGATGACAGAGTACAAGCAGCAGTTAAAGCCATAAAAGAAAATATTGTTTAAATTCAACTCAAAACCAAACTTAACCATAATAAACTAAACACAAGAGAAAGAAGTTTAATTGTTCTTTCTCTTTTCTTTTTTTAGTAAAATTTTTAATAAAGTGTTTTATGTGAATAATTTTTTTGTATAATAAATTAAGAGGAAATCAGAGGAGTATTTATGAGCATTTTTAATTTGTTTGGTAAAAAAATAAAATATTTGGTAATCGGTGCGGGTGCAACGGGCGGAGTTATTTCCGCATGCCTGAAATATGCAAAAAAAGATGTTACGCTTGTTACAAATAAAGAATATATATTAAATGCCATTACCTTTAGCGGTATAAATTTACAATCAAAAGCAATAGGCAATCACAATGTAAAAGTAAATACCGTATTTGAAACATTTATAAAACATACTTACGATGTAATTTTTGTATGCGTAAGATCTTGTGATTTTCCCTCCGTATTACCGTTAATTAAAAGAGTTTCCACACCACAAACAGTTATAATTCCGCTCGCTTCCGGAATAGGGGTTACTGACGTTCTTCAAAAGAAGATAAAAAAAGGTATTGTATCGGAGGTATTCTTATCTGCGGAATGCAGGGGCTATCACCTTCAAGATGCCGAATATTTGCAACTTAACGATACAATAGAATTAACAATCCCGGAAAATACGAATATGCCTAAAAATGTTTTAAATGCGTTAATTCGTGATTTTAAAGATTTTGGTGCAATCGTAAAACGTGAAGAAAACAAAAAATTTGCCGAAAATAAGTTTTTAAGAATGTTGTATGATTCCCCCTATATTTTAACGGATTTATTTTTTGAATTTTACCCGAACGAAACAAAATTAAAGAAAAATGAATTTTTTGCGGCACTGTATAAAGAACTTCTGATTTTATCCGTTGCATTAAAAGTTGATGTTTCCGAATATAATGTTGATACAATATTTGAAGAACATTTTGGTAACTCTGAAAATACTCATTCGCAGCCATATTGGGATATAACAAGAGATAATAAAAAACCGGAATTGGATTTTAATTTATTTATAATTGATAAACTTGCAAAAGATTACAATCTGGATTTACCTTTATTTTCAATGTTGGCGGAAAAGTTGTCATCATATAATAATTTGGAACAATTATCGGTATAGTTTTCAATGGAAATAAAACTCCCCGATAATATACCGGAAAAAGCAAAAGTTGAGTTGTTGAAGTTGTTGCAAGGGAACAGAAACTTTGTCAATTCAACTCCGACGGCAAAAAATATGTGTTTGGAAACGTTAAAAAAATTTGCGTTTCACCAGGAACCTTATGCCGTTGTTTTGAGTTGTTCCGATTCGAGAGTTGTTCCGGAAATTATATTTGATTGCGGAATAGGTGAACTTTTTATAGTCAGAGTTGCAGGAATTGCCGTCGGGCATAACGTTACGGAAAGTATAGAATATGCCGTAAAGAAATTGAAAGTTCCTCTTTTGGTTTTGCTCGGTCACGATGATTGCGGAGTAATGAAATATGCACGTGAACATTATCCCGTTATTGATGATTTTAAATCAATAATGAAGGCGGTATATCCTGTTTTAACAAAAAAGGAAGATATTACATGCCATAATTTTTTTGCAAAAGAACACACAATTTGGGTTGAAGAAACACTTTTGCACAATTCTGAAATCATCAAAACTGCGGTAAATTCAGGTGAATTATACATTGCGAAATGTCACTTTGACCATTCAACGGGACTTGTAAATTTAATATAATTAATTTTTTATAAAAATAAATGTCATAAATATTTATATTTATGTTCAAATTTGTTTTCTGCATTGCAAATACAGCCTTTTGTCCTGTTTTTTTATCAAAAAATTATATTATTTTTTGAATTATTTAAAAATAAAATTTAAAAACAGGTTTAAAACATGAAAAAATAGGGTATAATATAAATGTATGCAGTTTATGGAGGCAAAAATTAATGCGCATAACAGTTAAAGGGCGTAACATTGAAATTACCGATGCAATAAGAGCTTATGCAGAAGAAAAAATCGGTAAAGTAGTTAATCACTATGACCAAATACAGTCAATTGACGTGGTTTTAAACGTAATTAAAAATCCGTCCGTATCACAAAGTCACAGTGCGGAAGTCATTTGTAAATTTGTTTCGGGCTCCGTTCAGGCGGAAGAAAACGCAGAGTCTATGTATGCAAGCATTGACCTTGTTGCCGATAAGATTTCAAGACAAGTTAAAAAGTTTAAAGAAAAACAAATTTCATCTTCCAAAAACGCTTCTATCAGAACGGATGTTGTTCAAGAAGCAAATGCGGAAACGGAAAACGTATAATATTAATATTTTACAAATAAAAATTCCCGAGAAATCGGGAATTTTTATATATATTTTTTATGTATCCGTTATAAAATCGTTTATTTCAGTTTTTCCCTTGTATAATTAATAAGCCCGCCGTTTTTTATTATATTTTGTATTTCAAGCGGAAATTCATTACAGGTATATTCCTTTGAGGTTGTTGTATTTATAATCTTACCCGTTGCCAAGTCATACTTTAAAACATCATCTTTTGAACATTCATCAGGCAAGGTCGGGTGTTCTAAAATGGCAAGCCCTATATTTATTGCATTTCTGTAAAATATTCTTGCAAAACTCTTCGCAATGACAAGAGAAACACCTGCCGCCTTAATTGCAATCGGAGCATGTTCTCTTGAACTGCCGCAACCGAAATTTTCACCTGCAACAATGATATCCGATTTTTTTACTTCCTGGGAAAACGATTTATCTATATCTTCCATACAATGCATTGCAAGTTCTTCATGTGAAGCGGTATTTAAGTAACGTGCCGGTATTATTACGTCTGTATCTACATTATCAGCGTATTTCCATACTTTCCCCATATCCATTTTTTTCTTTACATCCTTTTTTTCATGTATTATACTATTATTATACATTATGAGATTGAAATGTTAATAGCACTTAGAAAAGGAGAGTTAAATGATGGAAATGATTGGAGAAGCAGCAGGACAAATCTGGAATTATTTGAACGAAAACGGCGAAACTACCGTTTCTAAAATGAAAAAAGAATTGGATTTAAAAGCTAATTTTGCCGAATTAGGTTTGGGTTGGTTAGCTCGTGAAGGTAAAGTTGAATTATCCAAAAAAGGTACATCTACTAACGTAAGATTAGTGTAATTTACTTAATATACAGATTTAAAAAAGTTCGGTAATGCCGAACTTTTTATTTTGTTTAAGTTGATAATTATCATCATTACTTTTCCTGTTATAATATACAAAAAAGGATAAAAGATGAGATTAATAAGAAAAGTATTTTCGCAAATAAAAGAAGATATAAAAACAATATACGAGAAAGACCCCGCCGCTGTTAACATCCTTGAAGTTTTGTTTTGTTATCCGGGATTACACGCACTTATACTGCACCGAATTGCCCATAAGTTGAATTATTGGAAAATTCCTTTAATACCGAGAATGATATCAAATATTTCAAGGTTTTTTACGGGAATTGAAATTCACCCCGAAGCAAGAATAGGACGCAGATTTTTTATCGACCACGGAATGGGAGTTGTTATAGGTGCAACAACCATAATCGGAGATGATGTGCTTTTATATCAGGGAGTTACGTTGGGCGGAACGGGAAATGAACACGGAAAAAGACATCCCACGCTCGGAAATAATATTGTTGTAGGTTCAGGTGCAAAAGTTTTGGGAAATATTGAAATCGGTTCAAATTCAAGAATCGGTGCAGGAAGCGTGGTTGTTGATTCCGTTCCTGAAAATTCAACGGTTGTAGGTATCCCGGGAAGAATTGTAAAACAAAAACTGTTAATACAGGGACAATTAATGCACAATAGAATACCTGACCCTGTTATGTGTCAATTAAACAGATTAAAATATGAACTTCAGGATGTAAGAGAAAGACTTGATGAAATTGAGAAAAAGGCGGATAAATAATCCGCCTTTCGTTTGTTATTAATGTTTGGGAGGGTAAAATTAATTTCTTTTTGTATTGCTGAACCAAGGAGCCCAATTCCAGTTTGCGGGGTTGATTACGTTTGCGATATGAGCACCGGCTTTTTGGAACCAGTTATTTTGGCTTTCGTTTTCCTTCAGATTGCACATTTCATACAATAAATCTTCTTGTGTTGTTGAGTCACATAAATTTTCACCGACTTTTATTTGTTGACGTTCAACGGCAGCGGCATTTTTTGTATATTCTTTAATATAGCTTGCCAAATCCGTTCCGGCTTCTTGTTCGAATAACTGTCTTACGTATGCCTTTAAGTTTGTATTGTCACCTGTTTCGGAGTCAACAAGAGTTGCATATATTGAGTTTGAAGCCATTTGTTTCAATAATGAATTATATGCTTGCAGTGCATAATCTTCCTGACCGTTATATAAATATGACAATATATTTTCGATTTCGTTAGTAACGGTTGCTTCAATAGCCTGATTTGATATTGCAATACCGCTTCTTGTTTGTTCGTAATCATTTAATTTTTCAAGAGATTCGGTATTAAACAAATTTGAAGTATAGTTTGTATAAGTTGTACCGGTTAATGTATCGGTTCCGTACATCATTCCGTTTGTCGTGTAATCATAATTGATATTTAACCCTGTTGTCATAACTAACCTCCACTGAAAATATTAAACTAACCCACATTTATATAAAAACATTTGCGGTTAATAAATTTACTTTCAAATAAAGATTGTTAACAAAAGTTAATATTTATTGTGCCCCTGCATTCAAGAAGCAATCTCAACACTATTAAGTTGAAATACCTCATTAGGTGTTTTGTAGCCGGATTAACAGGAAAAACAAAGATAATTCCGAATGAACAAACTAAAAAGTATTTAAAGAGAAAAGACAAAAATAATCCCCACTTTGAGTGAGGATTATTTATCTATAAAGCTATAACTTCAACATTATCGAGATTTACTGTTTTTCTTGCTTCCCAAAGGTCATATTGTGTTTGTAAATCTATCCAAAATTTTGCAGAAACCTTAAATGCTTTTTCTAATTTTAATGCCATTACCACACTAATACCACTATGCTTATTTAGCAGTTCGGAAGCAGTATTTCTTGTAACACCAAGTTTTAGTGCAAATGCCGTTACGGATAAGTTATATTCTGGAAGATAATCTTCTTTTAAAATTTCTCCGGGATGAACAGGGTTAAACATTTCCATTTTATATTCCTTTCTAATGATAATCTTGATAATCCACTATTGAAACATCATTTGTTTTTTCATTATATTCAAAAGTTATTCTCCAATTTGCTTGTACTGTTACAGCCAAAGTACCTTGCATTTCTCCTTTTAGCGGGTGTAACTTGTAAATAGACAACGGTTGCAAACTATCAAGTACATTTAAAGCTGATAAAATGCGTCTTATCTTATTACTATGTATTGCCTGAATACCTTTTGTTGAACCTGTTTTAAAGAATTGTTCAAGTCCTTTGTGTTTAAAACTTTTAATCATATTATTATTGTATCCTATATCCTTACAGTTGTCAATATTATTATTAAAATTCTTTAATCCTTAATCTTTATTCTTTAGGCTCATGATTTATTAGATAGATTATATAGTACAGTAGGGTGCAATTTTTAGAAAGCACCATCTTCTTTTGAAAAGCTTTTTCATTGTTTCACACATCAATGTTAATAATTCGGCATTTTGAAAATATTTTCCACATTAATAGGAAGTGTTATTCAAATGTTTTTGACGTTGAAAACTCAATTGCAGGGTTGAAAAATGCGATTTTTGAGTTATAATATTAACAGATAGTTCTGATACGGTAAATCTCGATACCGAGACTTTAGGTCACAGAGGGATAATTCGAGTCCTCACAATCAGAACTATCTTTTTATTTGCTTATATCGCTTAATATCTTTTTCAAGTTGTTTAATGCCGGATTTATGAAATGTTGTTATATAATTTTCCAAACCATCTTTTGTATTTTTAATAACAAATTGATATATTGAATTTTCTATTTTGAAATAAATTAAATTTTTTTCATTTTTTAAGAATATATAATCAGCATTATGTAAATATTCGGCAATATTTTTATATTCCATAATTCTTATTTCAGGATGTTCAATAACATTTTTCAATAAACTGTCCATTGAAATTTTCAAAACAATAGATTTACTCATAACGGAATTTGCAACAAACTCAGGCAAATTTCCTATATTATAAAAACTATTTAAAACATCTTTATCATAAGAAATACGAATTAATTTAATTACATTCGCTAAGTTGTGATTTGCGTATTTTTCAGAAAATAGTCGCACAATATTCTTACACTCACTATACATTATATTAAAATCAGAATATTCTTTTTTGGGTGTGCAAATTTCTTTCATACTAAAATTCCTCAATATTTAAATTTTAACATAAATTTACTATACTTGATGAGTTAGTGTTGCGTTTACTTCTTGAATGCAATCATCCTCCCTACCCCTGAAATAAACCTGTATAAAATTTTCTTTCCGGAAATTTTTATATTTTCGAAACCGGATTTTATTCGGATTTATACATTTAAAAAGCGTCACAGGGAACATTCTGTAACGCTTTTTACGGATAATTTAAAATTTTCGAACTGCTAAATATCGCCTTTTAGTCTGTAACGTTCAACAATATATTCGTTTAAAT
>CAZHCP010000039.1:0-14772 GCA_964531015.1 uncultured Muribaculaceae bacterium | reverse complement strand
GCTCTTGTTGCGTTAAGAGCGTCTTCAATTCTCAATTTTCTTTCTTTCAATTCGACTTCGCTTGCGGCACCGACTTCAATAACTGCAACACCGCCCGATAACTTAGCCAAACGTTCTTGGAGTTTTTCTTTATCATATTCGCTGTCGGAAGTTTCGATTTGGCGTTTAATCAATTTAACTCTGTCTTCAACGGCACGTTTTGTTTCGTCGCCTACAACAATTGTAGTATTGTCTTTTGTAACGGTAACACGTTTTGCCTGACCCAACATTTGAACGGTAACGTTTTCAAGTTTAATTCCGAGTTCTTCGGTAAATAATTGACCGCCGGTTAAAATAGCGATATCTTCAAGCATTGCTTTTCTTCTGTCACCGAAGCCGGGAGCTTTAACAGCAACTGCTCTTAAAACTTTTCTCATTGTGTTAACAACCAAAGTAGCCAATGCTTCGCCTTCAACATCTTCGGCAATGATTAACAATGAACGGCCGTCACGTGCAACCTGTTCGAGAACGGGAACCAAGTCGGCAATGATATTGATTTTTTTATTAACGCAAAGAACATAAGCATCTTCAAGTACGGCTTCCATTCTTTCGGCATCGGTAACAAAATAAGGAGAGATATAACCCTTGTCGAATTGCATACCTTCAACGACTTTTAAGTTAGTACCGGTAGATTTTGATTCTTCAACGGTAATAACGCCATCGTGTCCGACTTTTTCCATAGCTTCGGCAACGAGTTTACCGACCGCTTCGCAGTTTCCTGCGGAAATTGTAGCAACTTGTGCCAATTTTTCTTGTGAATCAACGCTTTGTGACATTTTTTTGATTGTATCCAAAGCAATATTAACCGCTTTGTCCATACCTCTTTTCATACACATGGGGTTAGCACCTGCGGTTAAGTTTCTTACACCTTCTCTAACGATAGCTTGTGCAAGAACGGAAGCGGTTGTTGTACCGTCACCGGCTACATCGTTTGTTTTTGAAGAAACTTCTTTTAATAATTGAGCACCGGAATTTTCAAGCGGGTCTTCCAATTCGATTTCTTTTGCTATTGTAACTCCGTCGTTAACGATTTGCGGAGCACCGAATTTTTTTTCAAGAATTACGTTACGACCTTTAGGACCGAGCGTAACTTTAACCGCATCGGCAACGGCATCAATACCTCTTAAAAGTCCTTTGCGAGCTTCTTCGTCAAATATAATTTTTTTTGCCATAATTAATATCTCCTTAAAAAAACTGTTATTAAATTATTCAAGAATACCGAGAACATCGCCAACCGATAAAATTTTAAGAGTTTCATCGGCAACTTTAACATCGGTACCCGCATATTTTGCGAAAAGTACAATTTCACCCACTTTAACATCCATAGGTTCTCTTTCGCCTTTATCGTTTGTTTTGCCTGCACCGACGGCAATTACTTTACCCTTTTGAGATTTTTCTTTTGCACTGTCCGGGATAAAAATTCCGCCCGAAGTTTGTTCCGCATCTTCAATTACGCTGATTACGATTTTATCGCCTAACGGTCTTATTGTCATTTTATTTCCTCCTTTTCCTCATAACAAATTACAATATAATATCGTCTATAATATTTATACAATCACTTTTTAAATTTTATTAAAATGTTAATGAAAAATTAATTATTTGAATAAAAAATTAATAAGGACTTCTTTTGAATAAAAGCGTGTATTTATCTTCGCCGTAGTATAAAGAAATAATTATATATTTTGTTTCGACTTCAACATTAACCAAAGAAGAAGGCGGAGTTGAACGTCCGGAATCGGTTGCTTTATCGTAGAATTTTTTTCTTATGGAAGATGTAAATTTTTGAAATTTTGTTTGTTTAACTTTTGGAGTTTGAGCCTCATAAAAATTCAACGGAGTTTTTTCTTTTTTTGCAACGGGAATAATGAAAACGACTTTCCCGTTTTGTTTAAACAATACGTAATCTTTGCCCGACAATGTTCGAGGGGTCAGAAGATAATACCCGGGTTCAATTGTAAAATCTTTAAAATAAAGCGTTGCGGATGTTCTGAACAAAGGATACGGCGACCACGCATATTTTATGGTATCTTCGTCCTGAAAGGGGTCAATATCGTTGAATAGCGTTGAAGAAAAAGGTTCGGCCGACTCATACAAATTATCGTCATCCATGCCACCCGAAAAAACGCACGAAGAAAATGCAAAAAATATCACGAATAAAAGAAAAAACCTCTTCATAATTTTATGATAATACTTTTTATTTAATAATCAAGAAAAAGTATCTTTATGTTAATATAAAAATACACTTGAGAGGAGAAAATATGAAGACCGCAAATCAGGATATAAGACCGATTACGACAAGAATAAACGAAAAAGGAAATATTGAAATCGGCGGTTGTGATTTGGTTGATTTGGCTAATCAATACGGAACACCGCTTTATATATATGATGAAGCTACAATAAGAAGCATAACGGGAAGTTATAAAAAAGCGTTTGAAGAATATCCCAATATCAGGATGATGTTTGCGGCAAAGGCATTTATGACGAAAGCAATATGTAAGATAATGGAGGAAGAAGGTTTCGGATTGGATTTATGTTCGGGAGGAGAAATATATACGGCGAAATCGGCAGGTTTTGATATGAGCAAAACTTTGTTTAACGGTAACAATAAATCTTTTGACGAATTAAATATGGCTATCGAATACGGAATAAGCAGAATTTCCGTTGATAATTTCTATGAACTCGAACTTTTAAATTCTATTGCAAAAAATTATGATAAAGAAGTCAAAATTTTATTGAGAATTACGCCCGGAATTGAGTGCCATACGCACGAATACATACAAACGGGGCATTTGGATTCAAAATTCGGTTTCGATTTATCTCAAATTGACGATGCAATAAAATTAATTACAAACGAATATAAAAATTTAAAATTGATAGGCTTGCACGCTCATATCGGCTCTCAAATATTCGAAACGCAGGTTTATTATGATGAAATTGAAGTTATCTTCAAAGAAATGAGAAGAATAAAGGATACTTACGGAATAAACCTGACAGAAATAAACATAGGCGGCGGTTTGGGCATAAAATATACGGAAGAAGACAAACCGGTATCGGTTTATACAATTGCCGAAACGATTAAAAAATCAATAGAAGAAAATTCAAAAAAATATGAAATCGAAAAACCGCTAATATATATCGAACCCGGAAGGAGCATAGTCGGAACGGCGGGTGTTACGATATATACGGCGGGAAGCTCGAAAGAAGTGCCGAACGGAAGAAGATATCAGGCGGTTGACGGCGGAATGTCCGACAATGCACGTCCGAGTTTATACAGGGCGGAATATACGGTTGATGTGGCAAACAAACCGCAGGAAGAAGAAAAAGAAACGGTAACGATATCCGGAAGATTTTGCGAATCCGGAGATATTTTGGCAAAAGATGTAACACTGCCGATTATTGAAGAAGGTGACGTGATTTGTTTTTATACGACCGGTGCATACGGTTATTCAATGTCAAGTAATTACAACCGAGTTTTAAAACCTGCCGCAGTACTTGTAAATAACGGAAAATCCGGTATCATAATAAATAGACAAACATACGAGCAATTGTGCGAATCCGATGTAATTCCGGACAGATTGAATTAGGTTAAAATGATTGAAGAAAAATTATTAAACTTATATAAAGAGTTTTCGGTGCAGGCAGAATTTTTAAGTAATTCCGCAAGTTTTACCTTGAAAGATTTTATTCAGGTTTTAATAATTATTTTAATTTTGACTTATCTTTATATAAAATTTATAAAGAATACGCAAGCCGAAAAAATGATAAGGGGAATATTGTTTTTTACGGTTGCAGCGTGGGCTTTCAGCGGAATTTTGATTTATTTGAAATTTGAAATATTGGGACAAATTGCACAATATTTGTTAACCGGTATTTTATTTTCATTGGTAATCGTTTTTCAACCCGAATTAAGAAAATTACTGGTACATTTGGGACAAACAAAATTTGTTGCAAAAAACTTTTTTGCTTTTAAAAACAATAACAGCGAACAAAAAACAAATACCGTTAAAGAAATTACCGAAGCAGTAAAGTATTGCAGCAGGGTAAAAAGAGGTGCTTTAATAGTAATTCAAAAAACGGAAGACAAAACGTTATATAATGAAGTCGGAACAACAATAAATGCCGATATTTCGGCAGAATTGATATTAACCATATTTTTCCCGAACACGCCGTTACACGACGGTGCAATGGTAATACATGAAGATAAAATACTTGCTGCGGGTGTTTTACTGCCGTTAACGGAGGACCCGAAATTAAGTTGGAGATACGGAACAAGGCACAGAGCCGCAATCGGTGCAAGTGAAATTTCGGATTCTACATGTATTATAGTTTCTGAAGAAACGGGAGATATTTCGATTGCAATTAACGGTATTTTAAGGAAATATGAAGATATTGCAACTTTTAAACAGGATTTGGAAAAGATATTATCAAATGATAATTCACAAAAAATAGAAAATGCGTTTATAGCCAATTTATTGAAATTAAGAAAGAAACAAGGATGAATCCGATAGAAAAAATTGAAACGGAAAAAATATTTGCGGTACTGAGAACACAAGAAACGGACAAAATAACAGATATTATAAAAGCAACAAGTGACGGCGGGATTAATATTGTTGAGGTTGTAATTGAAAATCAGGAAACAATAAAAGTTTTGGAAAAGATTACAAACCAAAGCGGTCGCCCGTTAATAATGGCAGGCGGAATAATAACTCAAAGACAAGCACAAATAGCAATTGATGCGGGGGCTGATGTTATAGTATCACCGGTATCTCAAATGAATTTGGTTCGTTTGTGTAAAAGTCAAAGAATACCTTTAATAATGACTGCAACAACACCGAATGAAGCATATTCGGCTTGGAAAGCAAGAACTCAATTAATTAAAATTTCACCGGCAAACCCGATGGGCGGTTCCGAGTATATCGAAGATATTTTAAGACCGATGAAATTTTTAAATTTGATAGCAGCCGGAAGTATTAAACTTGAAGATGTCAATGCGTACATAAAAGCAGGTGCAAAGGCGGTCGGAATAGGACGTGCATTGTATAAAAATGCTACTCTTGCGGAAATTACGCAAAGAGCAAAAAAAGTTTGTGATTTACTTCAAGAATTGAAAAAATAATAATAAATCAATATTAAACAAAAATGGTTGAAAACATAAAGTATTCAACCATTTTTTTATTACCTGTTTATTGATTGCGGAAATTTAAAGTTAATGTTTTGTTAATTTGAGCAAGGCTGTTTGCAATCATTTCCAAACTTTCCATGTTCTTTTTTTGAACAAAAACATTTTTCTTGTTTTCAATATCCAATGTTTTATTTTTAATTGACATTGGCATAAAAGCATTGTTATCGTTTAAACTGTCCACAAAATTCAAAATTTGTATGTCTGTTGCTTTTTTAGGTTTTTCGTCGTTAAAATAATAAAAAACGCAACCGTCATTGTAAAAATCCATTGTTTCCGTAACATTTCCCGCTTCACCGTAAGATGTAACAAAAGTGAAGGTTTCGCAATCATCATTGGCTTTTACTTCAATACTTCTTTTGTTGTCAATCGGTATTGTAACTTTTCCGTTTTGCATGAATAAATGTTCATATTCGTTTGGGCAATCGTGCGGGTTTCTTTTCTGAAAAGAATTATTTTGCAGAGCTGTTGCCTTAAAGCTCAAAGCATTAAAATTTACGTTCATTTTTTATTCCCTAATTCTAAATTGTGTTAAAATCGTAACATGAACATTTTTACGTTACAAGATTGTAAAATAGTTGACCCGGGTAAGAATTGTACCGTTAAATGATAATATGGACAATGATAAAAAAGTAGTGGATTTATTTTCCAAAAGAGTTTCCGGCTCTGAGGTAAACAATAAACAAAGATTTTTTAAAGGTTTTCAATACGTAAAATTATCAAAAGATGAAAACGGGAATTATTTTAAGGAAGATTCTTTGTTGAGTTATGCAAAAAAATGTTATTATATTGTAAGCGTAATGAAACATAACGGAATAGGAGTCGCTTTATATAAGTATAAAGTGCCTTATGATGATATTTTAAATTTTTTCAATGTATTCAGGGGAAATAAATCTTACGGTGAAATAATAGATATAGAAAGGTATATACCGGAAAATCCAGCATAATGGAAAACACGATTTCAACAGAGCTCAAATGTTATTTGCATGAAGTTAAAAAACCTTATCAATATATAGGTTTGGAATATTTAGCTTACAATAAGGATTTTAATTCGTCAAAAGTAAAAGTCGCACTTGCGTTCCCTGATAAATATGAAATTGCGATAAGCAATTTGGGGCAAAAAATAATTTATGATACGATAAATTCTCATAAAAATTTCATGGCAGACAGAATTTATGCACCGGATATTGATTTCAGAAATATTTTGAAGGAAAACGGCAAAGAACTGTACGGACTTGAAAGTAAGGTAACGGCGAAAAATTTTGATGTAATCGGATTTTCTCTGCAATATGAACTTGCATATCCGACAGTGCTTGAAATGTTGGAGTTGTCGGGTATCCCGATAAAGAGAACGAATAGAAAAGAAAATGACCCTATAATAATTGCGGGCGGACCTTGTTGTTATAATCCCCGCCCGATGGAAAATTTTATTGACCTGTTTACAATCGGTGACGGAGAAGAACTTATAATCGAACTTTTGGAAAAATATTCGGAATTAAAAGAAAAGAATTATTCAAGAGTTGAAATTATTAAAAATTTATCCGAAATAGAGGGTGTGTATTCGCCGGAATATCCGAAACTTACTAAAAAGAGAATATATGATATTTCAAAAGATAACAAATTTACGCAAGCTCCCGTTCCGTACTCATCAAGCATTCACGACAGAACGATAATAGAAATACGCAGAGGTTGCGGAAGAATGTGCCGTTTTTGTCAGGCGGGGCATATTAATTTACCGATTAGAGAACGAAAAGCCGAGGATATAATTTCAATGGTTAAAGAATCCGTTGCCAAAACGGGTTATAACGAATATTCTTTGCTGTCGCTTTCATCAAACGATTATAAAAATATTGAAAGCGTAATTGAAAATTTATCCGGAGAAATGAACGAAAAACGCATTTCCGTATCTCTTCCGAGCCAAAGAATAGACAGGTACAGTCAAAATCTTGCACAATTGGTAAGGGGTGTGCGTTCAACCTCCGTTACGTTAGCCCCCGAGGCAGGAAGCCAAAGGCTGAGAAACGTAATTAACAAAAACCTGACGGAAGAACAGATTATTGACACGGTTTTGAATTGCTATAAAAACGGTGCAAAAAGCGTAAAACTTTATTTTATGATAGGTTTGCCGACGGAAACAAATGAAGATTTGGATGAAACGGCAATGTTATTGTCAAGAATAAAATATAAATCAAAGGAAATAAAGAAAGAATACGATTTAAAAGATGCATTAAACATAACATGCACGGTTTCGATTTTTGTACCGAAACCGTTTACGCCTTTTCAACGTTGCGGACAATTTTCACGGGAAGAAATATTTAATAAAATAAAATATTTGCTTGAAAAAACAAAACCGATAAAAGGTGTAAAATTAAATTATCACAACGGTTTTATGTCAAAGTTGGAATGTGCGATGACAAGGGGCGATAAAAGATATAACGATTTTATTGAAAAATTGCACGAAAAAAATGTTTATCTTTCGACTTGGGATGAAAATATCGACAAAAATTTGTGGGAAGAAACCGCATTGGAGTGCGGTATAAATTTGGATGAAGAGGCTCAAAGAGAATATTCCTCCGATGAAGTTTTGCCGTGGGATATTATTGATATAGGGGTAAATAAAAGCTGGTTTGAAGAACAATATCAACTTGCAATGCAAAACAAAAGCATAACGCCATGTGAATTTAACTGCGTAAAATGCGGAGTTTGTTCGAATTTTAAAACGCACAAAATTTCAGACAAAGAATATAAATCCGAAAAGCAATTGTCGGTAAAAAACGATAAGGAACGTGAAAAATATAAATATCGCTTAACAATAGAAAAAACGGACGAAATGTGTTATATTTCGCATTTGGATTTACAAAATACAATAGTAAAAATGCTTTTCCGTTCGGGATTGGACTTGTGTTTTTCGCAAGGATTTAACCCGACGCCCGAGTTTTCTCTCGGAATAGCACTTCCTTTATTCGTGGAAAGTGAATGTGAATTAATTGATATTAAAATATACAATAAACTTTCTCCCGAGGAATTAATCAACAGATTAAACAATGTATTACCGAAAAAAATAAGAGTAAAAAAAGCCGTGTTGACGGATAAAACAATGCAGGCTATCGATATAGAGGCTCAATGGGCTTTATATAAGTTCACCCCGATAAAGAAGGGTATTTTAAAAAAAGAAGATTTGTTGTATATTAAAGAAGAAATATCTTCAAATGATGAAATTATCATAGAGAAGATAAATAAAAAAGGTGTAAAAAAACTTGTAAATATAAAACCGTCAATAAAATCCGCAGAACAGGAGCAAGACAGTCTGTATATGATTTTAAAAACGGGACAATCGGAAGAAATCCCGTCGGTAAAGCCTGAGGATGTAATAAGAATTTTTAATTCGGATACAATATTTAAAATAGTAAGAACGGCATTTTTTGACAAAAATATGAACAAGTTAACGTAAGTTTAAACAAGAAAAGGAAAAAGTATGTCAAAAGCAATAGTTGTAGCGGAAAGAGATAACATAGCGGCGGTAATCGAAGACGGAAAAGTCTGTGAATTTTACATACAAAGAGGAGATATGCTGCTGAATGACGTGTATTTGGCTACGGTTGACAATATATTACCGAGTATTGATGCTGCATTTGTTAATGTCGGATATGATAAAATGGGTTTTTTGCATGCAAATGATGCAATCGGAAAAGGTACGTTAAAAGAAAAACTTTCCCCGAAACAAAAAATTATCGTTCAGGTTGTAAAAGAACCTGTCGGTCATAAAGGTCCGAGAGTTTCAACACTGTTGAGTTTACCCGGAAGATTTTTGGTTTTAATGCCTTATGAAACGGGAATAAACGTCAGCAGAAAAATAGTTTCTCCGAGAGAAAGAGCAAGATTGAAATCAATAATCGGTTTGTTAAAACCCGTCGGATTAGGAGTAATCGTCAGAACGGAAGCGGAAGGTCAATCCGATGCGGATATTCAGGAAGATTTGGAAATTTTGCTTGAAAAATGGAATACAATCGTAACGGCAGCGGAATCAAGACCGGCTCCGAGCCTTTTGTACAGAGATCAGGACTTACTTTACAGAGTTATGCGTGAAGCGTGCGATGAAGAAGTTGATGAAATCATTTTGGATACGTCTTACGGTGTTCACAGAACTCAACAAATTTTGCAAAATTGGAACATGAATAAAAATATAGAAGTCAATTTCTATAAAGGGTCGGAAACTTTGCTTGTTGCATCGGGTGTTGTTAAAGAAATCAAAGCGGCACTTCAAACAAAAGTAAATCTTCCGAGCGGAGGTTATTTGTTTATACAAACAACGGAAGCACTTACGGTAATTGACGTAAACAGCGGTAAGTTTGTAAGCTCCAATACGCAGGATGAAACAATCGTAAAAACCAATTTGGAAGCCGTGCATGAAATCGCAAGACAATTACGTTTAAGAAATATCGGCGGAATGGTTATTGTTGATTTTATCGATATGAATAACAGAAAAGATAAATTGGCGATAATGGAAGAACTCGAACTTGCGTTTGAAAAAGACAAAGCAAAACCGCAGGTCGGTCAGTTGTCGGATTTGGGACTTGTTGAATTGACAAGACACAGACAAGGGCAGAGTTTATCGGAAATCTTCGGCAAAAAATGTCCTCATTGTCAGGGAACGGGTTATATTCCGGAAGACTTAAATTTGTCCGCCCCCGTAATTGAAGGCGAAATTAAAGCAAAAGCCGCTAAATTGAAAATTCCGGTACAACAAATAAAGAATAAGACACCGAATTATAAGCAAAATAAGGTGTTTAACAATCAAAACAATAATCCGTTGAATGAAAACGAGAACGTTAACAACAACAATAATAACAATAACAATAACAATAATTCAAATAACGGAAACAATTTTAAGAACAAACAAAATAATTACAATAAAAACTTTAAAAACAATAATCAAAACCTTCAACGTGAAGAAAATCAAGCCGTTGCAACCGTTGATGAAGAATTAAAACAGCCGCTTCAAAATGAAGAAAAACAAATTATCAGAGAAGAAGTTTCAAAACCCGAAATTCAAGAAGTTAAACAGGATGTAAAACCTGAAACAACGGTTGAAAACACACATGAAAGTGTTGAACTTCAACAAGATAAAGTTGAAAATGTTGAAGTAAATTCGGAAAAAGGCGAAAAAGTAACGAAACAAAAGAAAACTCGTGCAGGAAAATCTCCCGTAAGAGGTAAAAAGAAAGTTCAAAACGCAACCGAGGAAACTGCGGAAGCTCCGCAAGTGCCGGCAGAAACGGAAAAAGAACCTACAAAACCCGAAAACGAACAACCCTCGGAAGTAAAAGCGGAGAATATAGAACCGAAAGAAGAAAAAAAGAAAGTAAAAAGACAACCGAGAAAAACCAAAAAAGCAATAAAACAAGAAAGCGAAACCGCAGTAAATGAATAATGCTGTATATATAGTTAATAATTATAATACGGATAAATTTAAGGATTTCCGGGTTCCGGCATTTAATGAAGGGGAGTCATATACAATGACTTCTTCTTCTCCGAATGTTGAAGCTCCGCAACTAAATTCTTTCCCTGTTGATAAAATCTTACTTTGCATAATTGTTATTCTTGTTGTTGCACTTATAATTCGTATTTTAAATAAAATTAAAGATAATTTTATTTCCCAAATTCAAAATGCCTTGTATGAAAACAGTAAAGCGTTAAATAAATATGAGGATGAGGAAGAAGGAAAACAAGAACCCGCCGAGCAACAAATAATCCCCGAAAAACCGAAAAAAGCAAGAAAATACAAAAGTTTTGCAACTCCTCAAAATTTGCAACAATGTATTTATCAATTTCTTGAAAATACGAAAAATAAACAATAGTTTATTGCGTTATTATTTCTTCAATTTGTTTTATAATGTTCTGATTATAATAATTATTTGATTTTGAAAACGGATAAACGGGTAAATTTAATTCTTTTTCAAATTTTTTACAAACGGAGAAAATTTGTGATTTTGATATTTGGTCAACCTTCGTTAAAACAACAAAAGAAGGCAGATTATTAAACTTAATCCATTCCGCCATTTGTGCATCATTAGCCTGCATTGGATGGCGTGAATCTATTAATTGAATTAGCGAAACGATTGCTTCACGCTTTAAAAGATAATTTTCCAGGCTTTTTTGCCATTGATTTTGAGTTTTGCCCGATACTTTTGCGTAGCCGTATCCGGGTAAATCCGCAAAAACAAATTTGTCATTCACGGAAAAAAGATTTATTAATTTTGTTTTCCCCGGGGTATTACTTGTTTTTGCAAGCCCGTTTATATTTACAAGAGCATTTATAAACGAAGATTTACCTACATTTGAACGCCCAATTAATGCAAATTCCGGCATGCCGAGTTCCGGGCATTCTTTAAGCGTTGGTGCACTTATTAAAAACTTTGCTTTTGTTATTCTCATCTTTTAATTTTCTCTTATGTATTACGCTTGATAACAATTTATATACTTTCGGGTTGTTATATACAGTTAATTCGATATCTTCATCAATGTTCAAATCTACGGGAATATTTTGTGCAAAAATATTCGTTTCAACGTGAACGATTTTTATATTCCGCTTATGAATTATACTTATCGGAGCAGCCAAAAATATTTCAAATGTTTTTAAGATATCCATAGAAACATAATAACAAAAGCAGGCATGTTTTTGTTAGAAATGTCAAAGAATGTAAAATTAAATTTCGCTCAATTTTTCAATTCTTGCTTTTGCATATTCTAATTTTTCGCTTTCTCCGTAATCATCGGCGGGCAAATTTTCGACAAATTTTTTATAATTATCAAGAGCATTTTCTTTTTCGGATAAATTGTCAAAAGCAAGTCCCAAATAAAAATAGCATAATATGTTATTTCCGTCCAAATAAAGAGATTTATATAAAGGTGCGGTAGCTGCGGCATAATTATTCATAGCAATGTAAATTAACGCTTTGTAATAGTATAAAGTAGCATCTTTATCATAAATAGCCATTGCCGAATCGACAAAATTCATCGCCGATTCGTAATCCTGCCTTTCAAAAGCCGAGGAAATATCATTCATAAATTTATCCGATTCTGCTTTATTTAAAGTATCAAGCAATTTCAGACCGTACGAATGTTGCGGTTCAAGCCTTAACGTTTCGTTTATGTACTTTCTTGCACTTTCATAATCTTTTTCCATATAAAAACAAAATGCGAAATAATACATTACATCGGCATTTTGAGGGTAAAAAGACATTGCTTTGTTTAACAGTTCAAAAGCGGTTTGCTTGTTGTCCAAAAAGTAATTTGCACGAGCCATGCCCAAAATTACATATAAATTTTCGCTGTCAGCCGATTGTAAAACGGACAGTGCCTGTTCGTACATGTTGTTATTCATCAGCGAATCGGCTTCTTTTACGGGTTGGTCGGATAATTTAGCCAAAAGAATGTTGTATTTTGCAACCGTTTGACCGTCATCAGCTTTATCTCGTGCTTTTTGAAGAACCTCGTATGCATCTTTCAAATCCCCCTGCTTGCGGTAAATTTCGCAGAGTAGCAGGTACCCCGAGGCGTTATCGGGATATTTTTCCACGAGTTGTCGGGCATAATTTTGAGCACCTTGAATATCGTTATGTTCAAAAAGAACTTCCGCCAAATTGTAATAATTTTGTTCGGTTACTGATTTGTTTGAAAACATCTTCTTTAATAAATTTTTGTCCGATAACTTTTGCGACGATAAAATATTATACAAATTGTAAATCGAGTCTTTATCCTCCGGATTTAATGCCAAAATTTTTATATATTCGGCACTTGCTTTGTCGATATTATCGGTTTGAGTCAAATACAAAGCCTTTAATTTTCGCAAAGGAACATTATCGGGGCTTTGCAGTAAAACATTATCGGTCAAATCAATACCCGCTTCATAATTCCTTGTTGTATTATATACGCTGTTCACGGTAGCTACAAACAAATCACTGTTTTCAATTCTCCGTGCGGCATATATCATTGCATTTTCGGCAGCCGATATATCGTCTAAAATTAAATTTACCATTGCCAAATTCAAATATAAAGAGGATTTATGCTGAGAATATCTGACATTTTTTAATATTAATTGTTTAAGAGATTTTAAATTATTCAATGAAACCGAATCTAATTTGCCCTGAACGGAAATATTATTCAAAAAATCCAATTCTTCAAATGCCTGTTCATACTTGCCGTTTTTAATAAAAAACTCGATTAAATCGGTATAAAGAACATAATTTTGAGGATTTTGTTCTATTTTGGACGTTAATTCGGAATAAACGGCTTCATAATCGGAAATTGTGTTCCTCATTGAATTTCTTGATTTTAAGTAATCCGAAGATTGAATTGCGGAACGACCGTCCGTTGAATAACTTTTAACAATATTACTTGCGTATGAGTGAGAACACGAAATAACCAAAACAAAAATCAAACAACATAATTTTAAATTCATCAACTAATCCCCCAAATACATGTTATCTTAAAACACGGAAAATAGTCAAATAAAAAGGAGTCTTTGTTAAGACTCCTTTGCAAATTTTATTTATTTTTTATTATTCTTCATTATCTTCGATTTCGATTTGACTTGCTGCCGCATATACATCTACAAAAGTTGTTCTTGTGTCGGTAACATTTGTGTTAGCATTTATTGTTTCCGGTTGACGAGGTATTTTGTTTAACATTGAAGCCTGGTCATCGTCAATACTTACAACAGGAATGTCATCAGCGGTATCCGGAGGTGTAGGTTCAACGGGTGTTACCGGTTCAACGGGTGCAACGTAAGGTCTGTTGTGAATTAAAAGGATTTTTTCATCTTCACCGTATTGAATGTGGTGTTTTTGATTGTATTTACCGTCTGCCGTTAAATCACCGGAAGCCGTTACCGTGTAGTTATCTTTTGCTACGTTAGAGTTAAAATCGCCGCCGACTTTGATGTAAGAACGTTCGCTTACCAAATCATCAGGTAATTTTGTTTCGGTTGTGTAAGGAAGACCTGCAATTACTTTGTCTGCGTTAATTGTCATATCATTGCCGGAAATCAAACTTGATACGGATAATGTACCGTCGGTTGTAACCGTTAAGTCATTTCCTGCTTCCGCAACCAAACCGTTGTTTCTGTTGCCGACATTTGCAAGAGTAACATCTATGTCGTTGCCTGCTTTTATGTTTGTTTGACTGTCTTTTAAGTCGATTTTACCTTTAACGTCTGTTTTTGCGTTCATATCAATTTTGTCTGCTTTTAATGTTGTTTCATCTGCTTTAACAAATCCGTTTTCAGCAACAACGTCAATATTTTTAGCAGCGTTTACATTTGCTTTTGAGAACCAAACATTATCCGCATTAAGCGAAACATTGTCGGCATTAACCGTTGAGTCAATAATTTGAGCTCTTTCGCCGCCTTTGATATTTACGTTTTTAGCATTAATGTTTGTACCGTTTTTCAAAGAGTTTTGTACGGAAGCAATTTGTGCAGCCGTTAAATTAAGGTCTTTTTCACTTTTAACGGTAGAACTGTCAAGAGCTATATCATAAGTTGCGGAAGTAAT
>CAZHCP010000038.1:0-14799 GCA_964531015.1 uncultured Muribaculaceae bacterium | reverse complement strand
ACCTGAAATTCTTTATGTCAGTTTTCTTCATAGCTGTTTCAAGTGATTTTCTTATAGTCTTATACGGTTTACCTGTTTTCGGATTAACAAAGACGTAACCACAAGGCTTAGGATTAAGAGATAAAAGTAATTGGTATAAACTATCGCAGACAGGTGTTATAAGTATCGTCAATAACATCTTTATTCCACCAATTAGAAATACTTGTTCGTGCATTATTAAACAAAAACATTTTGCGTGTCAAACAATTTTTATGGTGTGTGCCAATTTTGTGCCAAAATTTTCAAAAAACATATTTTACATTGAAATAACTTCGACATTATCAAGGTTTACCGTTTGACGTGCCTGCCATAAATCGTATTGAGTTTGCAAATCAGCCCAAATCTCGGCAGAAGTTCCAAGTGCCTTTGAAAGTTTTAATGCCATCTCGGGGCTTATTCCTGTTTTACAATTTACTATTTCGGATAAATTTTTTCTGCTTGTTCCTATTTTTAATGAAAATTCGGAAATACTGAAACCAAGAGGTTTTATCCAGTCTTCTAAAAGAATTTCCCCGGGGTGCGGAGGATTAAACATTTCCATTTTATATTCCTTTCTAATGATAATCCGGATAATCTACAATATACACATCAGATGTCAATTCATCATATTTAAAAGTTATTCGCCAATTAGCTTGAACTGTTACTGACCATATACCTTTCATATCACCTTTTAAGCAATGCAAACCGTATGAAGGCGGGATATCTTTCAAAGTTTTAAGTTTGTTTAATATGGCGAGTATTCTTGCGATTTTTGTTGAATGTATTACTTGAATACCTTTTGTTGAGCCTGTTTTAAAAAATTGTTCAAGCCCTTTATGTTTAAAACTTTTAATCATACATATATTATAACTTGTTACGTAACACTTGTCAATGTGCCGTTATAATATTTTCAGCTTACAAACAAATCCAAGTATTTCATTTTTCGTGCCAATCAATTTTTATGGCGTGTGCCAATTTTGTGCCGGAATTTTCAAAATCTAAAATAAATTATGATATTTGAAATGTTCGTTTGTATAATTTTTCTTCTATTGCTTCATCAATAAAAGAATTAATACTTACTCCGAGCAATTTAGACACTTTTGCAATATCATAATGTTTGTTCTTTGTTGTTCTGTATGTTATAACGCCTTTAAATTTATTTGCTTTTATAGGTTCGGGTATTTCAAAATCATTATCCAAACTTGTTTTAATATATGCTTCAAGAGCTTCTTTTAAATTTGCCATAACTTCCTGTGGTGTATCACCGCAAGTCATGTGCTTTTCAATTTCAACAATACTTCCAAGGTAACAATTATCCGTATCACTCCATTCAATGATATAACCGTATGGAAGTTTTAAATAATATTCTAATGTTTTCTCACTTATATTTACAAAAAAAGAGCCTTAACGGCTCTTAATTATAGAATGGTACTCCCAAGGGGATTTGAACCCCTGTCGCATCCGTGAAAGGGATGTGTCCTAGGCCTCTAGACGATGGGAGCCTGTCAACAATTAATAGTTTATCTGAATAATAATTTATAGTCAAGTCTTTATTTCAATTTTTATAAAATTTTTTATTATTTTTTGTTTTTTCTAATGTTTAGCTGACTGTTTCACCTATCGGGTCATAGATTATATCACGAATTTTTATTATTTTTTATTTGGAGGTTTCGATAGGATTTCTGTTTATGAACAAATTTTCCAAAATGAAATATAAAAATATGAATATATATGATTTAATTTGTCATGCCCGTGAAGATGATTATAATGCGATAGAAGAACTCATAAAACGTGAACAAAAAAATATATATACTTCTTTTTGTTATTTGGGAGCGAACAGGGAGCATATTGCCGATTTAACACAAGAGGCTTTGCTTCGTATGTCAAAAAATATTAAATCGCTGAAAAATCCGAAATATTTTAAGTCATGGCTCGGACAAATTATTACAAATCTTTTTTATGATGAATTAAGAAAAAAACAAAAAAATCCTGAACATTTATCCATTGAGTCATTTTGGAATAACGATGAAAATTCAAATATTATTTTAAATATTTGCGATAAAAATTTAACTCCCGATGAAACTACGCTCGGAATTGAATTAACCGATATTATAAGAAATCTTATTTGTGAACTTCCCGAGCAATTCAGGTTGGTTATTATTTTGCGGGAATTGCAAGGTTTAACTTATGAAGAAATTGCCCAAGTTACTCAAACAAATGTAGGAACGGTAAAATCACGAATTGCACGAGCAAGAAACAAACTGCAGGAATGTTTAAAACCGTATTTGATTTAGAATTTCAGGGGGCTGTATGACAAATTCCACATGTAAAAAAGTAATTTCCCTTCTATCTTTGTATATAGAAAACAAACTTTCGATTGAAGATAAAATTTTTGTTGAAAGTCATTTAAAAAAATGCTCGGCTTGTAATGAAAAATATTTAGAAATGAAAGATATTCTTAAAAATTTGCATTTTGAATATAAAAAACTTGTCGATGAATTTCAAAAGATAGAGAGCGATAAAATTTTCAGCATAAGAGAATATGAAAATTTCCATAATAATATTTCACCCTACATTGATGATGAACTTTGTTATGATGAAAGCATCAATTTTCGCAAATATTTATTGAAATCCAAGCCCGCACGAACGGAATTGTCTTTGGCATACGGATTAAAGAATAATATTAAAATATCCGTTGCGGATTTTAAAAACAATTTGAATATAAATTTTTCCAACAGAATAATGAAACAAATCAAAAAGAAACAACCCGAATCTTTTGAGGCAATATATACAAGAACAATGTATGTTTTGTTGTTTTTAATATCTTCACTTATGTTGATTTGTTTTTCCGTAGGCTTTTCATATATTCAAAGTGCAGTTAATGAAAAAGAAAAGTTTTCGACAATTGAAACGGTAAATATAGAAAGCGAAAATGAATTTGTTGAACAAAACGCAAATTCAAAACCTGACTTGTTTTCAAACTTAAAAAAATAAAACTTTTGAAAATAATTTCGTTAACGCTCTTTTTTTTGTATAATCACTTTATGGATAGATTGTTAAAAAAAATAATAAACACGAATATATTATTTTCAATTTCAATAATTATTTTTATATATTCGCTTTCGCTCATAAATAATGTCGTTGACATGGATTTTTGGGCAAGACTTCTTCAAGGGAATGCGTTTTTTCAAACGGGTTCTATTTTAAAAACAGACCCTTTTTCTTATACGAATACTCATGTTTGGCTTGACCATGAATGGGGTGCAAGTATTATTTTTTCTTTTATAACAAATATTTTCGCTTATAAAGGAATTATTGTTTTTAAAACGGCTTTAATTTCTCTTATGCTTTATTTTATTAATAAAATAATATTATTGCGAAACAAAGAAACATCACCGTTGTTAAGTTTCTTACTGTTCGTTTGCACTTTAATTTCAATTACAACAATTACAAATTCCTGGTTAAGATGTCACTTTTTTACCTTTTTATTTTTCTCGATTTCGCTTTATTTATTGGAAAATTATTCAAAAACAAAAAATATAAAAAATCTCGTCATTTTACCGTTTTTAATGCTTTTTTGGTCAAATATCCACGGCGGTTGCGTTTCGCTGTTGGGAATTTTATTAATATATGCAATCGGTAATTTTTTAAACAAATCGGGCGGAAAAGAATACCTGCTTACGTTAATTGCCTGTCTTGCGGTTATGTTTATTAATCCTTACGGAGTTGAGTACGTTAAATTTATTTTTATGGCAACAACCATGCCTCGTGACCTCATTACCGAATGGATAAGCCCTTTTGCACATTCAAATCCTTTATTCCTCATTGAATTTAAAATATTATTTATAATTTATTCGATAATATTTTTACTCGGAATAAAAAAAATAAAATCCGATTATACAAAATACCTTTTACTTATCGTTTGCGGTTATCTTTCCTGCAAATATGTTAAAAATACGCCGTTTATAATTATTTCGGCAACGGCTTTTTTGTATGAAGATATTTTTAATTTCTTTAAGAATTTGCCGTTTAAATTTCAGGCAAATTCAAAAATAATTTTAAACATACTCTGCATTACGCTTATCTTTTATTCTTTTTATATTTCAAAAAATATTCCCCGCTATCCGAATTTGATTTTACAACCATGCAAAATCGTTGAATTTATAAAATTAAACAAACTTAACGGGAACATTCTTGCACCGTTTGACATGGGCAGTTACATCGCATTCAAATTATTTCCGCAAAATCTTATTTATATGGACGGAAGATACGAAGAAGTATATTTTGAAAAAACAAAAAAACTGCTTGATGATTTTTACAATGTTAATGCAAATTGGGAAACTTTAATAAAATACCCCGATATTCATAATTACATAATAGTTCCGAACAATGCACTTTTAAATGACTATCTTGTAAAAAATCCGAATTATAAAATTATTTTTACCGATGATAAAAACACCCTCTACGCTAACGTTAAAAACCTAAAACCGCAATATTATCTGCCGGTTAACGATAATTTGCCGGGTTATGATTTCTATTACGAAAGAAATGCTTTTATAACAAACGTAAACTTTAAAAAAAATTTATTTGAGGTAAAATAAACCTATGGAAAAAATTTTAAAACGCCCCGAATTACTACTGCCGGGCGGAAGTAAAGAAAAACTTGATTACGCAATTCACTACGGAGCGGATGCCGTATATATCGGTATGGTTGATTTCAGTTTGAGAGCAATGCGTAAAGGCGAATTAATTACAATTGATAATTTAAAAGATTGCATTAATCTTGCTCATTCTCTCGGCAAAAAAGTCTATCTCACACTTAATATTTTTGCGTACGGCGATGATATAAGAAATTTAATCGAATGTGCCGAAAAAATTAACGACGCAAAACCCGATGCAATTTTGTTTTCTGATTTTGGGATTTACAACGTAATAAAAAAATACATGAGCGAAATTCCGTTGCACGTCAGCACTCAAACAAACATTTTAAATTACGAAGCGGTGCGTTTTTGGCAGGATTTGGGTGCTGTCAGAGTCGTTTTATCCCGTGATTTATCACTTTCTCAAATTGAAGAAATTAAAAATAAAGTTCCCGAAATGGAACTTGAAGTTTTTGTTCATGGTGCTCAATGCGTTTCTTTTTCGGGTCGTTGCCTGATAAGCGATTATATGACGAAAGGCGAAAGAAAAGCCAACCACGGCAACTGTTCGCAGTCTTGCCGTTGGAGCTATAAACTGCTTGAAGAAACACGTGAAGGCGAATATTTTGACATTTGTGAAAATGAAAGAGGCACGCATATTCTCAGCCCGAAAGATTTGGCTTTGATTAATTATTTACCCGAACTAATTGACTTGGGTATAGACTCTTTCAAAATCGAAGGACGGACAAAAAGTTTATACTATGTTTCCGCTGTTGCAAAAGTATACAGAAAAGCTATCGACGATTATTTGACAACGGGGAAAATCAACAAAGAAGATAATTACAACGAAATTATAAAAATCGGAAACAGAGGTTATTCAACGGGATTTTATCTGCACAAACCGGGTTCCGAAGGTTACAGCTATGATATTTCAAAAGGACTCGCAGGAGCGGATTGTCTTTGCGTTTTCTTGGAAAAAGTTGAAAACGGATTCAAGGTTCTGACAAAAAATAAATTTTTGCTTAATGATGAAATTGAAATAATTACTCCGACGGAATGTTTCAAAACAAAAGTCGTTAAAATTATCGGCGAAAAAGACAATGAAGAAAAATCGTTATCAAACACAAACGATGTTTCAATAATTCAATTGGAACAAAGCCCCGTTGATTACCAATATGCACTTGCAAGAACAATCGGAGTTAAAAATTTAAGATGATATTAAAACCTGATTATAATGTTGTTTCGCTTTTTGACATAAATTTTGATGAATTAAAAAATTTGGGGATTAATGCAATTCTGTTTGATTTGGACAGCACGCTTATGCCTTCAAAATCGGGCAAATATCCCGGTGAAGTCGTTTCTTTGCTTGATAAACTCAACAAAAATTTTACGGTTGCCGTAATAAGCAACAACAAAAACGAAAGCTATATAAGTAAAGTTCAAAGTATTTCCGACTTTAAAGTTATCGGTGAAGCAAATAAACCTTCACCCAAAATAATGAAAGAATTTCTTAATTCCGTAAACATACAACCTTCTCAAACCGTTGTTATCGGCGACAGACCGCTTACGGATATTCTTGCCGGCAAATTGCTCGGTGCAAAAACAATTTTGGTCGATTCCATTACACGTAACAGTGAAAATAAACTTACAAGATTTGTCAGAAAATTGGAAAGATTAACAATCCGGAAATAAATACTTTTCCAATACGTTAAGGGAATTTTTTTATCGTTGTTCCTTTATATTATGTTTTTGTCACATTTATAAAGGAGTTTGGTTTGATAGAAGAATTAAACGAAAGTAATTTTGATAAAAAGATAAAAGACGGAATAAAACTTGTGGTTTTTTCAACGGATTGGTGCGGATTTTGTAAAAAACAAAAACCGATTTTGGAAGAATTATCAAACGAAAACGTATGGATTGGAAATGTTGATGCGGACAAAAACACATCAATAGTAAATTCGCTCGGAATAACCGGATTTCCCTCTTTTGTCTTATTTAAAGACGGAAAACCTTTTGCAAATTTCAGCGGATACAAAGATAAATACTCGCTTTTGGACACATTGATAAATGCTCTTCAATAAAATAATTTAATTTTTGTAACCCGCTCTTCATTTCACCAAAAGAGCGGGTTTTGTCAAATTTAAAACCGGCGGCAAAGATTTTCGGAAGCAATAAATGTTTTAATTTCGATATCCGCTGCCGGCACGATAGCCTGATATGGAATACATTATCGGCAGTGCAGGTTCAATCCACTTTAAACCCGACAAAAGCGAAACCGTTGCAATATCGTCCAAATGCAACCCGACATCCAATATTTCGGGCGTTCTTTCATTTTTTGGCAATTTTTCATCTTTTTGGCGACTTTGAGCGGATTTTTGCTCGTATATATCAAGTAAATTTGTACCGCTTGAAAAATTGCGGTTTATATTTTTATTTTTCTTTTGTTTTCGATTTAAACAAGGCTCTATAACTTTTTCCGAAAACAAATTTGCAATTTTACTTCCGCCGATTATTCCCGTTAAAATTATTCCCGCCGTCATGCCGGCAGCTCTTGCCGTTTTTGATTTAATTCCCGCTTTTTCCAAAATACCGAGAACAATTCCGGCTCCGACATTGCACATAAATATATTTGCAAGATACTGATAAGAACCTTCTTTTATTTTATCGGGTATTTTTTCCTTCCAATGTTTTTTGTTCGTAATTTTATCGGCGAGAATACCTCCTGCAATACCGCCGACGACAGGGATTGCACCGTTTATTGAAAGAAAACCGATTTCGGAAAATATATCTTTTGCACTGATATTTACCGGTGATGGTATTAACTTTTCCAAAAAGTCCCTGCCTTTTTCATTGTTTCCGATATTATCATACAAAGTGCGGACTTGCGAAAATTTTAATATTTTCGTTTTGCTTTTTTCCAAAAGAGTTTTGGTTTTATCGTCAATTTGAGTATTTTTTATAAACGTATCAACCGATTTAATATTTTTTTCTTTTATAACCTCAAACGTATCACCGAGCGGTCGTTTTGTTATAACCGAAGCTATTTTAGGTGCTGCAAGTGCGGAAGCTGCCGTTACAGCGAGTGTTATACCTGTTTTTAATGCTCGTTTTTTCCTTTTTTCGCCGTCTTTTTCTTTACCGCAATCAATTGCGGTATATACAGCGGCACCTGCCGTCAGCAAAGCGGGTACCGTTTTTTGAAATTTTGCAACCAACATCGGCTGGTCTAAAAATTTTCCGGCTGTGCTAATCGTGTTCATTTATTCTTCCTTGTTATTTTTTTAAAATTATTTACAAACTCTTTGTTATTTTCGCAATACTTACAATATTCTTTCAATCTTAAAAAGACATCCTCGGAAATAACATGTTCTATCTTACAGGCATTTGTTTCGGCTGTATCTTCGTCCAAATCCAAAACTTCATTAAGCAGATATTTAATCGTATTATGTTTTTCAATTACGCTCTTTGCCTTTTTTAAGCCTTCTTCGGTTATTGTAATGCCCTTATGCGGTTCATAATTAATTAATTTTTTATCGACGAGTCTTGCAAGTGCTTCCGACACCGAGGCTCTTGAAATATTCAAATTTTTTGCGACCTCAACAGCTTTAACCGAATCACTTTTTTCAAGTAAATTACATATTATTTCAAGATAATCTTCAAGCCCTGCACTCAGTTTTGTCATTTTTTATTCTTTCCTTTATATCTTTTTTGATTGTAAGGCATGCCTTACTTTTTGTCAAGCAACCCTAACAAAAGTTTTATTTTTTGAGTTATAATCTTTTTGAGGTGACTATGTTAAAAATTGCAATCACGGGAAATATCGCAAGCGGAAAATCTCAGGTGGAAAATATTTTAATTAACCTGAACTATAAAGTTGCCGATACCGATAAAATTAATCACGACATCCTTAAAAACGATATTGAAACAATTAATAAAATAAAAAACTCGTTTTTCGCTGATGACATAACCGATGAAAATAATAATATTTCACGTGAAAAATTGGGGAAAATCATATTTTCCGATAATTCTAAAAAATCTCTGCTTGAAAAGATTTTGCATAAAAGAATTAACGAAAAAGTAAATGAATTTTTTGAAGAAAACAAAAACGAAAAAATCATTTTCGTTTCAATCCCCCTTCTTTTTGAAACAAATCAACAAGAAAACTTCGATAAGATAATTTTCATCTCTGCCGATGAAAAATTAAGGCTTCAACGTTTAATAAAAAGAAATAATTATTCGGTTGAATATGCAATAAAAAGAATAAAATCGCAAGAAAGCGAAGAATTAAAAATAAAAAAATCCGATTTTATTGTTTACAATAATTCGGATTTTAAAAATTTGGAAAATCAAATTTCTGATGTTTTAAATAAGCTGACTAATCAGGAATTTTAATATATTCTGATGTCAACTTTAATATTGAAGATTTATAGAAATCTGTATTTATGTTTAAATATTCGCCCAAAACAAGCAACGAGAACAAGAAATCACGCACTTCTTCAATATTGTCGTTTTGTGCAATTACGCTGTCCAGCAGTTTCGTAAATTTCATATATATTTTGTTGAAATACATATTTTGTGCTTCAGCAATATCAATCTTTAATCCCAACTTAGACGCACATTCAAACATTTTTAATATATTATCCAATCTGTGTATTTCAAAGTTTTTCATAAAATTATAAATTGTCTTTTGGATTTGTTCGGAATATATCGAATTTGTTTTTGTTTTATCAAGTTCAATTTTGAATGCTTCCGCTTCTTTAATTATCGAAAGTGCCTTTTGTATAATGTCCTCATCAATAATATTTGAAGTTTCGGCGAACAGTTCGTTAAAATCGTTTGAAAGCGTGTATTGAGCCGCCAATTTATAACCTTCCGGTACATTTATTCCCAAACTTATCAATTGGAATATAAAAAGTTTGCCTTCGTTATATATTTCTCTATACGTATTTGAGAACTTATCCAATTTATCTTTCAAGGAGGACAACAATATATTGCTTCTGTCCTCAATTAAAATATCTTTCAGTGTATAATATTTACTTCCGAAAATGCCGTCTATTGCTCTGATTATTTCCGTTACCGGTGAATACAAATATATTTCGGATAAATTCTTAATAATATCCCGTATATTATCGGCATCGTCATATCTTTTTATTGCACAATGGAAATCACCTTCTGGGAACTGTATTGCGGCAAAGAAGAAATCCGATTTTTCCAAAGTTACTTTTGATTCGATTTCTATTCTTCCTGCTGAAAATGCCGTTGTTCCGTTTGATACGTGCTTATAATAGTGTTTCTTTATATTATAACAATACAGAGTCGAATAATCGTCAAAACTTCTGTGCATTGAAGATATTGCCCATAATGCGGCTATTTGTTTTATTGAAACGACGGACGGTTTTATAAATCTTTCATAAACGTCTTTTCCCGTTCCAAAGCCGTGAATATTACTTTGTGCCTTTGCAAGAATATTTAAAAATTCGCTTTCAATGTCTTTTGAAGAAAAACATTTTGCCAATTGAATTGCTCTTGCCGCATATTTCATTATTTGCGTTGTTTCAAGCCCTGATATTTCGGAGAAGAACCAACCGCAACTCGTAAACATCAACAAGGATTGTCTTTGCATTTCCATTAATTTTAATGCTTTAACGACTTCCGAGTGTTCCAATTGATGATTTTGATGTTTTTCGCAAAATACTTTTATCGAATTTTTACATCTGTCCAATATAACATCAATATAATCGTTTCTTGCAGCCCAAACATCTTTAAATAATTCACTGCCGTGTTCTTCCAAAATTTTTGCCGTTTCATCACGCAAATAATTCATTGCATCTCTCAGCGGTCTTCTCCATTTTTGATTCCAACCGTATCCGCCGCCGGTCGAACATCCGCAATCTTCGCACCAACGTCCGACACCGTGCGAACAGCTCCAAGCCGATACTTCTTTTATATCCGCTTCGTATTCGACTTTTTCCAGTTCCAAATAATTTGCATAGTTGGTAATTTCAAAACCTTCGTCTTTTGCCCTGACCCTTAAAATATATGCCAGTGCCATATCTCCGAATTTTGTATGATGTCCGTAGCTTTCACCGTCCGTTGCTATGTGAACGAGTTGGTTATAATCTCTGTCACCTGAAACGCCTTCTTTTAATCTTGATATAAATTTATTTCCGTCCGTCAAAAGTTCGTCAAATGCAACGGATTTTGATATTGAGCCGTCATAAAAGAACAAATCTATATATTTTTTACGTTCTTTATCGATGTAATATCTGTACGCACGTGCGGGGTCTATATTTCCCCAACTTACGTCATTCCATTTTTCTTCGCCGATTTTTCTTACGGATTTTGCCTGATAAGGTGACAATATCGTAAATTTTATCCCGCAATCGGCAAGCACTGCCAATGTTTCGGCATCACATGCCGTTTCGGCAAGCCACATACCCTCCGGCATTCTTCCGAAACGGTATTGAAAATCACGAATGCCCCATTTCACCTGCGTGTATTTATCTCTTTTATTTGCCAACGGCATTATTATATGGTTATAAACCTGAGCAATCGCATTGCCGTGACCGTTGTTTAACGCCGCACTTTCAATATCCGCTTTTATTATTCTGTCATAAGTATAAGGGCTGTGTTGTTCCATCCATGAAAGCAATGTCGGACCGAAATTAAAACTTATATATGAATAATTGTTTACTATATCCAAAATTTTATTTTCATTGGTAACAATTTTGGATACGGAGTTAGGTGTATAACATTCTGCACCGACTCTTGCATTCCAATCGTGATAAGGGTTTGCACTATCCTGAATTTCTATCGTTTCAAGCCAGGGATTTTCTCTCGGCGGTTGATAAAAATGTCCGTGTATAGTTAAATATCTTTTTTTATTTTCCTTCAAAACATACTCCTGACTATCTTAATTTCTTGTGATTAATTTTTTTTGCTATTTTCTTTTTTCTTTGTGCTTATGATTTTTAATGTTTTTGCATCAACCCACGGGTCACCGAGTGCGGTTGAAAATACTTTACCTTCTATCTTTATTTTATCACCCGATTCAATATCAACATTTTTTTCAGCAAGTTCTCTTGTTATAAATATTTTCATTTCCGACAGCGGAATAACGTTTTCTTTTGCGTTATCACGTCTGATTAAAATAGAAATATATTTCTCCGCTTCTCTTTTTGCCGGGGGGTAATCAAGCCCCAAGCCCGAAAAACTTACAAATTCCGCTTCAAATGTTATATTTTTGTTTAAATATTTTTCCGGATTTTCTACAACCGCCAACGGCGAAACGTTTATATAATTTACCGTTGCCGTTTTTGCAACAACCGGCTTACTTACGGTTGCGGTCTTTGCCGTTGAAGGTTTTGTTACGGCACTGCCTGCCGCTTCCGCATTAATATTGGCGAAATTAAAAAACAACGCACTTGCAAACAACAATAAAACAAGATGTTTTTTTATATTGAATTTCATTACCTGTACCTCGATTATACGCATTATATTTATGCTTACAAAACATTTTAACATACTTTTGAAAAAAATATTATACTCCGTCCGATAAAATTAAAAACGGATTGAAACTATTTTACCGAACGATATATTTTTAAAATTCGCAACCCCGAATCACAGTGTTCGTCAGTTTCAATCCGTATATTTAATATAATTCTTTTACACAATGCTTTCATCAGACTTTCTTCTTATTTTTTAGTTTATGTATTAAAGAAAAGTCGTAAGAAAGAAGTATAACCTAAGCTAAAATATTTTGTTTAATCACATCACCCATACGTGTTGTTGAAAGGTTTTGTTTGCCATCCTGCATTATATCTGCCGTTCTGTATCCGTCTTTCAATGCTTTTCTAACGGCATTAACAATACAATCGTTTTCTTCATCCAAGCCGAAAGAATATTTTAACATCATACCTGCCGATAATATCGTGGCAATCGGATTAACAATATTCTTTCCTTTTAAATCCGGGGCACTGCCGTGGATTGGCTCGTACATTGCCGGTTTTGTATCGGACAACGAGGCACTGGGCAACAAGCCCAAAGAACCGGACAACATAGAGGCTTCATCAGAGAGAATATCTCCGAAAATGTTGCCCGTTAATATAACGTCAAACTGCTTCGGATTTTTTATTATTTGCATTGCGGCATTATCTACGTACATATTGCTTAATTCAACTTCCGGATATTCTTTCGCAACCTCGGCAACGGTGCTTCTCCATAATCTTGATACGTCCAAAACATTTGCCTTGTCAACAGAACATAGTTTTTTGTTTCTTTGCATTGCCGTTTTGAAAGCAACGTGAGCAATTCGCTTTATTTCGCTCTCGTAATAACACATATTATTATAGCCGAATTTTTCACCGTTCTTTTCTTCAATTCCCTTCGGTGTGCCGAAATATACATCTCCCGTTAATTCTCTTACAATCATTATATCGACTCCCGAAACATATTCTTCTTTTAACGGCGATAATTCCGTTAATTCGGGGTAAACAATTGCGGGACGTAAATTTGCGAACAGATTTAATTCTTTTCTTATTCCGAGCAATGCTTTTTCGGGTCTTACGTCCGGAGGAAGAGTATCGTATTTCCAATCTCCGACTGCACCCAACAAAACGGCATCCGAGGATTTTGCAATGTTCAACGTTATGTCAGGCAACGGTGTTTTATGCTCATCATAAGCACAACCGCCTATTAAACCTTTTTCGTAATTAAAATCAATCGAATATTTTTCCCCGACCGCATTTAATATTTTCAATGCTTCGTCGGTTATTTCTTTTCCTGTTCCGTCACCCGGCAAAACGGCTATATTATATCTTTTCATTTTATTGTCCTCTCTTTTCCCGATATTATAGAAATTATATAAAATATTATAATTTTAATCAATTAAAAAGGACTCTTTTCGAGTCCTTTTTATATATAAAATTCCCTTCTTTTCAGGTTAAAATAAAAAATAATTTTGAAAATTTTGCAAACTATGATGAAAATGTCATTAATGCTCTGACGGAACGTGCCGTATTTCTTACATCTTCTTCCGAATGCAATTTAATCGTATCGTCAAGAATTTTTATTGCTTCTGTTTTATCTTTTAATGATAACAATTCGTTTATTGAAGCCATTGCAACTCTTGCACTTAAATCGTTTATACCTTTTCCTTTTGAAATTAAGACTACTCTTAATGACTCATGCGTATTTTTTCTTATTAATGTTTGTGCCGTGATTTCTCTGATTTCATCATCGGTTGAGTTGGTTCCGAGTTCAGTCAAAAGTTCGATTGCGGCACCGGAATCTTTATGTTCGCCCAAGGCTTGTATTATATTTTTAATTTTTTGATTATTTTCCATTTTCATTCTCCCCCTGATTTTCTTATACGGCCATTGTTGCGTTTAAACCTGTCCACATATTTCTTAAATCACTTACGGGTTGGTTTACAAGGTTCTTTACACTGTATTGTCTGTCAGGGAATAATCTGTTTTTTACACCTGTCATATCAAAAGTAATTTCGGTGTTTCCTATTTTTTCAATTGTATCAAATACATTTCTGCTTACTTTCTTACCGAAAGAAACAATTGCATTCATTCTTGATTTGAATGACTGATTAAAGCTGTTAATTCCGCTTACTACCGCAGAAGCAAATAATTTACTTTTTTCTGCAATACCTGCTCTTACGGATTCTTTTTTAATTCCTTCAAATACATCCGCTTGTATTACGTTTCCTTTAAAGCTGACGCCAAACGGATTTGTTGTTAACTTGTTTGTTACCGCAGGTTTTTCGGCATTTACTTTTTGTGCCGATTTTACGGTATGTAAACTGACTTTTCCTATTTGCATATTTAACCTTTCTTTTTATAGTCGCAATTCAAATTTGTAAGTAAAGGTTATCACAGTTTCGTTATTTTTTTATCATACTTTTGAAGGAAATATAAACTTAAATTTTACTTGAAAAAAGTTGTTCTTTTTGTTCTCTTTTTAGTTGTTTTATTCTGTATTCTTCTTTTTGAGCTTCTGTTTTTGATTGAAATTCTTTTACGTAAACAAGTTTCTGCGGTTTGTTCGCTTTCGTGAATTTTGCACCTTTTCCTTCGCAATGGAGTTTATAGCGTTTTTCGACATTGTCGGTATAACCGCAATATAATTTATT
>CAZHCP010000037.1:0-15692 GCA_964531015.1 uncultured Muribaculaceae bacterium | reverse complement strand
AGAATAAACCTCGAGGAAGAAAATCAAGAGGAATAACGGGATAAATTTTTGTTGAGAGCATTTAGTAAAAAATTAAAATGAGTGGTATAAGAATTATTTTAGCAAATTTTTGACGATTCCTTTTAATGCGATTTTTACATGAGCGTAGTTTAATCCGCCTTGCATATAAACCGCATAAGGCGGTCTGACAGGCCCGTCGGCGGATAATTCCAATGTAGAACCTTCTATAAACGAACCTCCCGCCATAATCAATTTATCGTCATACCCCGGTACTTCATCAGGCACGGGGGTTAAATATGATTCAATCGGCGAATACATCTGAAGAGTTTTACAAAATTCAATTAAAGGTTCGGGTTTTCCGAATTTTATTGTTTGAATTAAGTCCGTTCTTACTTCGTTCGGTTTTGGAGTTGAAACAAACCCCATATCTTCAAAAACCTGAGAAGCCAAAACAGCTCCTTTGACAGCTTCGGAAACAATCGAAGGTGCCATAAAAATTCCTTGGAAAATCAATCTTGACTGATTAAGCATTGCACCGCCCGCCGAGCCTATCCCGGGTGCGGTTAATCTGTATGCGGCCTGTTCCGCGTATTCTTTTTTTCCTGCTATATAACCGCCGGTTTCAACAATTCCTCCGCCGGGATTTTTTATCAGCGAGCCTGCAATTAAATCCGCACCTACTTCAAGCGGTTCTGATTTTTCGACAAATTCGCCATAGCAGTTATCAACAAAACAAATACAATTCGGATTTTTTGATTTTACGATTTCGACAATCTTTTTTATTGTTTCAATATTCAATGACTTTCTCAGTGAATATCCTCTTGAACGTTGGATTAAAACCATATTAACCGTTTTATCGATTTTCTCGAAAATTGCATTAAAATCAACATCCGTTTCGTTAATCAAAGGGATTTCCTCGTACAAAACACCATGTCCGATTAAAGAAGAGCGTTTATCTCCACGTGTTCCGATAACTTCTTCCATTGTGTCATAGGGAGTTCCGGCAACGGATACCAATTTTTCTCCATAGCGGAGATTTCCGAACAGGCAACATGCAAGCGTATGAGTTCCCGAAACAAAATGGTTTCTGACAATCGCTTTTTCCGCTTTGAAAATATCGGCAAAGACATTATCCAAGGCTTCACGCCCCAAGTCGTCATGTCCGTATCCCGATACGGTTGAAAAATGTTCGAGTCCTATTTTATTATTAACAAAGGCTTGTAAAACTTTTTCCTGATTATATTCTTTTATTTCGTCAATGATTTTAAAATGTTCTTTGACTTTATTTTCGGCTTCCGCCACTAAATTATTCTTATCCATAAGATAATTAAAACAAAAAAATTTAATTAATCTACTAATTTTAAGTTTTTTGAAGTAAAATATAATTGAACCCATAGGAAAAAATTAATGACTGAATTGAAAAATAAAGACGAGCAATATAATTCTTTGTTGAAATACAGGCAGGACGAAGAACGGGAAGAAAAAAACGCCGTAATTACTTTAAGATTAATAGTTTTAACATTTATTATACTTTCAATTACGGGGGTAATTCTGTTTTTGATAAAGAATGCCGCAAATTTTACCGCCGTATTCGGTACAATGGCGGATAAAAAAATATCCAACGTTCAGGTAAAAGAAAAGCCGGTTGTTACTCAATCAAAATTTAATTTCAAAATGTTAAACAGATATCAAAATATTTTGTTATTGGGTGTTGATTCAAACGGCCCGCAAACAATGCCGTTTTCAGGCGTTCGTTCCGACACAATTATAATTTTAAATATTGATTTACAGGGTAAAAGCGTTAATGCCGTTTCAATTCCCCGTGACAGCAAAGTTTATCTTGCGGATTCTCACGGCATTCAAAAAATCAATGCCGCTTATGCTCTCGGCGGTATAAGTTTAACAAAAAAAACAATTGAAGAAACTTTCGGTATAAGAATACATAACTACATTATAGTTAATGCGGAAGGCGTAAGAAAACTTATTGACGCTCTCGGCGGTGTTCCCATATATGTTGACCAAAATTTAAGATATCACGATTACACCGGTAAACTTCACATAGATTTAAAAAAGGGTCATCACGTATTAAACGGGCAGGATGCGGAAGGTTATTTGCGTTTCAGAAAAGATTATCTCGGTGATATCGGCAGAGTCCACAGACAACAAAAATTCATAAAAGCATTAATGGAAAAATTGAAATCACCCGAAGCCATTAAAAGTATTCCCGAAGCATTAAAAATCGCAAATTCCTACACGAGAACCGATTTGAATTTATATCAGCTTTCGCAATATGCCGCACTTGCAAGAGAAATTGATTTAAGCAAAGTCGAATTTGTAATGTTGCCGGGGGCTCCGAATAAAAAAGGTATTGTCAGCTATTGGATTTTAGACCCCGAAAAAGTACAGGCGGTTATTAACAGGTTGATTTACAGGCAAAAATCGGAATTAAAACGCAAAGATATTACCGTTGGAATTATGTATTCAAGGTCTAAAGAAATTGAAGCAGCCGCAATAAAAGACGAATTAAAAACTTTAGGCTATGACGTTAATTGCACCGGTCGTTCAAATCAAATTTCGGAATCTCAAATAATCGGTTACAATTCTCAAATTTCCTCGGATATCATCAAAACTATGAAAAATGAAGTTCCGGACATTGCAGGATTTGATTTTGTACATTTACCGGTCAGAAATTTCTGTACATCAAGCGACATGGTAATAACAATTAAAGAAGATAACTTAAATTAATATAAAGGAAAACAAAATGGATATGTTAAAAATAGCAATACCGAATAAAGGAAGATTATCGGAAAAAATATATGATTTGTTGAATTGTGCCGGTTTGGTTTTTCCTTCAAAAGACGAGCGAACTTTGCAGGTTACGACAAAAGATAAAAAATATTCAATAATTTTTATCAGAACTCAGGATATTCCGATGTTTGTCGAAAACGGGATTGCTGATATCGGTTTTACGGGGTTTGATATATTAACGGAATTAAAATCCGATGTTGATAAAATAATGGATTTGGATTTCGGTTATTGCGAAATGGTTGTTGCCGTTAAGGAAGAAGATGAGTATAAAACATCCTCCGATTTGCCTCAAAATTTAAAAATTGCAACATCGTTTCCTAATATTGCAAAAGAATATTTTGAAAAATTGGGCAAAAATCCAAAAATAATAGAAGTGTCGGGTGCTACCGAAATTACTCCCCGTTTGGGTTTATCCGATGTTGTTGTTGATATTACTTCATCGGGTTCCACTTTAAAATCCAATAAATTAAGAATTATTGATAAAATTTTGGAATCAAGTGCCATCGTTATTGCAAATAAATCGCTTAACGAAGCAAAACAGGATAAAACACAGGTTTTATTAAGAGCAATAAAATCGGTAATTGACGCAAGAGAGAAAAAATATTTAATGGCACATGTGCCGAAAAGTTCGCTTAACGCAATAAGAGAATTTTTACCTGGGCTGTCATCTCCTACTATTATGACATTGGCGGGCGACGACGAACATGTTGTTATGCACGTTGTTGTTGATGCGGATAAAGTTTTTGACAGTATCGATAAATTGAAGAAAGCGGGCGGTCAGGGCATTTTAATTATGACGGTTGACCAAATGGTGAGATAGAATGAATTATCCTAATTTAGAAAAACTTATTGAAATTGTTGAAATATTGAGAAGCGAAAACGGTTGCAGTTGGGACAGAGAACAAACGCATTCTTCCTTAAAAATAAATATGCTTGAAGAAGCGTATGAGGCGGTTGATGCAATTAATGACAACGATATGAAACATTTAAAAGAAGAATTGGGCGATGTTTTGTTGCAGGTTGTTTTGCATGCTCAAATTGCGAAGGAAGAAAAGGCTTTTGATATCGAAGATGTTGCAAAAGTTTTATCAGATAAATTAATTCATCGTCATCCCCATGTTTTCGGAGAAATTAAGGTTTCATCAACGCAAGAAATTCTGGATAATTGGGAAAAACTAAAACAGGAAGAAAAACCGCACAGAAAATCGGTAATGGACGGAGTTTCAAAATCGCAATCAGCTTTAATGAGTGCTCAAAAAATAAGCAAAAAAGCGGTAAAAGTCGGTTTTGAATGGACTGACGAAAATTCGCTCTACAACTGTGTTCAATCGGAAATAAAAGAATTTGCGGCAGCCGAAACTCCCGATGAAAAAGAAGATGAATTGGGTGATATTTTGTTTGCGGTTGTTAATTTGGCAAGGTGGAATAATATTGACGCCGAGCAGGCTTTAATCAGAGCAAATAACAAATTTATGACCCGTTTCAGAAAAATGGAAGAACTTGCAAAGAAAAATTTAAACGAATTGTCTTTTGATGAGTGGGATAATTTGTGGAAAACCGCAAAAAAAGAAATTTCCGCAGAACAATAAGTTTATAACAACGGGAATATTTCGCCTATCATATACAAACTTCCGGTTATAACTTTCAATTCTTCTTTTTTCAGAATTTCATTCAGCTCACGTTGTTCCAAAGGTTTTATATTCTTTAAAAATGTCACGTTGTTTTTATATTCTTCAAATGACACGGCGTTTTTATGACTGAATTTCAAATAATAAATCTCATCGTTTTCATTAAACAATGTTTTTGCAATGTTTATATAATCTTTTGTATTAATTGTTGAATAAATAAAAGTTTTTTTACGGTCGGGGAAATAATAATTAAGATTATCGCTTAACTGTTTTGCTCCGTCAGGATTATGAGCACCGTCAATTAATATGTTACGCTCTTTTATATATTGAAATCTGGCATGCCAATTTACGTTTTTCAAGCCCGAAATCAACGCATTTTCGTTGATTTCATCTTTATTAATTCTTTCAATTGCTTTTATGGCAAGGGCTAAATTTTCTTTTTGGTACAATCCCATAAGCGGAAATTCGTATTTTTTATTGTTTATTATTGCGTAATTTACATTATTTTCAAATATGAAGTCAATCTCTGCGGAAGGTATTTCAAGTTTTGCGTTTTTTTCGTTCGCAATTGATTTTATTATCTTAAATCCTTGATTTGAAGAAGAAGTAATAACGGTTGAATTATCTTTAATTATGCCTGATTTTTCGTAAGCGATTTTTTCAATCGTATTTCCGAGTCTGTCCGTATGGTCAAAAGATATTGACGTAATAACAGACATTAGCGGATTTTTACATATATTCGTTGCATCAAATCTTCCGCCGAGTCCGGTTTCGATTATTGCGAAATCAACTTTTTGTTCCGCAAAATATAAATAAGCGACTGCGGTTAAAATTTCAAATTCGGTTAAATCAATATGATTTTGTTCGGCTATCGTGTTTATTTTTTGGACATAAGCAGAAAAATCCGATTTTGAAATATCCTTATTATTTATTTTAATTCGTTCCGTATATTCGACAAGGTGAGGGCTTGTATATAAACCCGTTTTAAATCCCGCCGTTGTCAGAATGCTTGAAAGTATTGCACAAACGGAACCCTTGCCGTTTGTTCCGGCTATGTGAATAATTTTGATTTTTTCCTGCGGATTTTCAAGTAATTTCATAATTTCCGCTATTCTTTCAAGCCCGGGTTTTATTTGAAATTTACTTTGTGATTGCAATAATTGTATTGTTTTTTCGTAATTTATGTTCATTTGATAATGCTTTTCAGTTGATTAACGATATTAACCGTCGGATTTGTTTTGGCAAATTCTTTTGTTTTATTTTGCATTTCCGTCAGCTTATTATTGTCGGTTAAAAGTTCTTTTATTTTGGCAAGCAAATTTTCATCATTGCATTCTTCATCTTCAAGGTATAAAGCTACACCTTTGTTGCACATTTCCTTAGCATTTTTTCGTTGGTGGTCTTGTGCGGCGTGCGGGTAGGGAACGAGGACGGATACCAAATTACATTGCAAAATTTCGCTTAAACTCAACGAACCCGCCCTTGCAATTGTTATATCCGCAGCTTTCATCGGATATACCATTTCGTCAAAATACGGTTTTACCGTAATATCGGGATTATTTTTGTATTCGGGATATATTGTTTCCAATTGTTTTAAGACTTCATCAATATTCTTTTTCCCGGTTTGAAAAATCATGCTTACGTTATAATCAAGAGTCAAAGTTTTTAAGAGTTTTACGGTTGCTTCATTGATTGTTTTTGCCCCTTGTGAACCGCCCATAATTAATATTACTTTTTTATCGGGGGCGATATTTAATTTTTCTCTCGCTTCCTGTTTGGATATGTCAAAAAATGCTTTTCGGACGGGATTTCCGTTAAATATAATATTTTTTGATTTTAATAATTTTTTTGAATTTTCAAATGCGACGGAAACTATTTTTGCTTTCGGGGCAGCCATTTTTGAAACAAGCCCCGGAATTGAATCGCAATCATGTATCATATAGGGTTTGTTTGCCGTAATTGCCGCCAATACAATCGGTGACGATACATAACCGCCGGTTGTAAAAATTGCATTCGGTTTATATTTTTTTATATATGATAATGCTTTTAACCATGCAAAAAATAATTCGATAACCCATTTAAAAAGTGAAATATTTAGTTTTCTCGGCATGCCTGAAACATTTACCGGCAAAAAAGTTACTTGCGGATATTGTTTTGAAATTTCAAATTCCAAATTTTTCGGATTTCCGATAAAATAAATCCGATTTTCGGAATTTTCGCTCAATAATTCTTCAACGACCGTAAAAGCAGGGTAAATATGTCCGCCTGTTCCGCCGCCTGAAATAAAAAAAACATTATCAGACATTTTGTAACCTTCTTATTCTTTTTTTTGAAATGTTAAGTAAAACACCAATCATGCACATTGTAATAAACAAAGATGTACCACCGTAGCTGATAAACGGAAGCGGAATTCCCGTTGCAGGCAACATCGAACTTGCAACCGATATATTGAAAAATGCCTGTAAACATATTGTTACGGTAATACCTGCCGCAAGAAGTTTTCCGAATAAATTGTCGCATTTGCCTGATATCAGCAAACCTCTTCTTAAGAAGGCGACAAAAAGTCCTATAATCAAAAGACATCCCAAAAATCCGAATTCTTCGCCGAATACGGCATAAATAAAATCGGTATGTCCTTCCGGCAACCAACCCAATTTTTGTCTTGAACTTCCGTAACCTTCGCCGAACAATCCGCCTGCAACAAAAGCCATCATTGATTGTATTATGTTGTATCCTGCCCCGTAGGGGTCGGATTCGGGATTTAGCCATATCATTATTCTTTGTTTTTGAAACGATTGAATAGCGATACTGATAAGTAAAACTCCGCCCCCGATTGCACTTCCAATCATTTTTAAACTTCCGCCTGCCGCAAAATACATAAATAATGAAGATAACAATAAAATAATGACCATACTCAGGTTAGGCTGTTTAAAAATCAACACAATCATAATTATAATCGGGATTAAATATTTACGAATTTTACTGCCGAAAATATTAATATCTTTTGAAAAAGCACTTGAAAGTAACATAATAACCGAAAGTTTTGCCGCTTCCGAAGGCTGAAATTGTATCGGACCTATCGTCAGCCATCTTGTTGCACCGTTTACGGTTGTTCCCCAAAAGTGTACGCAAACCAGTAAAAAGATTATTCCCCATGCAAAATGCAATGATATTTTATCCAACAACTTATAATTTATCTTACTGATGATAAACATTGCAATTATCCCCAAGATAAACCATACAAATTGTCTTGTGACGAAAAATGCCGCATGCGAGCCTTGAATTATACATTTGGGAGCACCTGCGGAAAATATTGCCAAAAATCCTATCATTATAAGAAAAAATACAATAAATACAAGTTTCCCGTCATAAGGCGAGAGAATATATTGATTATTCCTTTGCGGATTATTGTAATTTGGATTTGACATATTCTTTGAATACTTCCCCTCTTTGTTCATATCCGGTAAACATATCGTAACTTGCACATGCCGGTGAAAGCAAGACAATTTCGTTTTCCAACGTTAATGATATATCAACGGCTTCTTGCAAAGAATTTGCACAAATTATATTATTAAATCCGTTTTTTTCCATATTTTCTTTAAAACGATTTGTTGCTTCACCGATTAAAATAACGGTATTAACGTATTTGTTAACATAGTCCTTGCAAAATTCCGTTAAATCGGTATTTTTATCACGTCCGCCGGCAATCAGTGTCAGTGATTTTCCTTCAAAAGATTTTATGGCAACAAAAGATGCTTCAGGATTTGTTGCCTTGGAATCGTTGTAAAATAACTTACCGTTTACGTTTGCACAATATTCTATTCTGTGTTCAACCGGTTCAAAAGACATTATTCGTTCTTTTATGTGTTCGTTTGATATTCCGATTAATTTTGCAACGACAATTGCACACATGGTATTTTGGTAATTATGTTCGCCGACTAACTTAATTTCTTCCAATTTTATTATTTCTTCTTCAACATCTTTTTTGAAATAAATTGCATTATTTTTTATATAACAACAGTTATTGTCGGTTTCTTTTCCGTATATAAATTTTGTTCCTTTATATTGTTTTGAAAATTCGTAAATTATTTCATCGGCACCGCTGAAAACGGCATAAGCTGGTTGTTTATATTCTTTAAACAAACTTGCTTTTGCATCAAAATAATTTTGCAGACCGCCGTGCCAGTCGATGTGGTCGGGTGTAAACGTTAAAAAACACGCTATTTGAGGTCTGAATGTCGGAGAACTTGCAAGCTGAAACGAACTTACTTCGCATACGTAATAATCGGGATTTGTATTTATTAATGAAGTCGGTGCTACACCGATGTTTCCGCATACGGGTGCATTATATTCGCTTGATAAAATATGTGAAGTTAAAAATGTTGTCGTTGTTTTTCCGTTTGTTCCCGTTATTGCAATAAAAGGAGCATTCGCTTCCAAATATGCGAGTTCGACTTCACCTATAACTTCGATTTGTTCTTTTCTTAATCTTTCGAAAATTTCGCTTTTCGGCGGTATCCCCGGGCTTGTTATTGCAATATACGACTCTTTTATAAATTCGTCACTGTGTGAGCCTGTTTCAACTTTTATTCCTTCTTTTTTTAATTCTTCAACCAAAGCAATATCTTTATCCTGCAAAGGTTTTGCTTCCGTTATATAACAATCGGCACCTTTTGAAGAGAGATATTTTGCCGCTGCAACTCCGCTTTTTGAAAGTCCTAATATTAATACTTTTTTATCGTTCCATTTTCTTTTCATGCTTACCTACCGTAAAATATTAAATAAAATTATAGCCAATGTTGAAAATATCAAGCCCGTTAATGACGAGATTATAACTATTTTATTTTCGCTCCAATTACATAATTCAAAATGATGATGAATAGGACTCATTTTGAAAATTCTTTTGCCCGTCAGTTTAAAACTCGCAACCTGTAATATAACGGACATCGTTTCGCAAAAGAAAATAACGCCTATAAATAACAAAAACAACTCAAATTTGCCCATAATTGCAACGGTAGCCAATAAACCGCCCAATGCAAGCGAACCGGTATCACCCATAAAAACTTTCGCAGGATATCTGTTAAAATACAGAAATCCGATAACGCTTCCGACCGTTGCCGCAGAAATTATTGCTATGTCATTATGTCCGGTCATTGTCGCAATTATTGTACAAGCCGTCATTGAAACCGCTAAATTCGCACTCGCCAAACCGTCAAGTCCGTCGGTTAAATTCACGGCATTTGACACTCCCGTTATAAAGAATATTGCAAATATCGGATAAAAATAATGAAGGTCAATTGCGTATCTTCCCAAACACAATTGCGTATCACCGGTAATTGTCATATACATTGCGGGAAGAAGAGCTATTGCCGTTTGAAAAAATAATTTGTTTCTCGGCGTGAGTCCTGCTTTATTGCTTTTACTTTTTATTTTTCCCAAATCATCTTTTAAACCTGCAAGCATAAGGAAGAAAAATGTCATTAATATTATTAAAGCCGTGGTCGTAAGGCTTTGATTCATCGTCAAAGAAGCAAGCGTAGCGGTTATTACGGATATAACAATAAATACTCCGCCTGTCGTTGGCGTTCCGGCTTTTTTTGCATGATTTTCAGGTGCATCTTCAAGAATATATTGCGTGTACATTTTTTTCTTTAAAAATTCTATATATACCACTCCCAGCAATAAAGTCAGGACAAAAGCCATCAGCATTGATACGGGTATTAATCTGTTAAATTCCATTATTTTTTCAGCTCCTCGATAATATCTTCAAATTTCATAAATCTTGATGCTTTTAATAATATGTTTGAATTTTTCGGTAATTCGTTTTTTATGAAATTTACGATATCGTTTTTATTTTCAAAATGTATTGTTTTTATTTTTTTGCTTTGAATATATTGTGCAATTTCACCGAGAGTAAGTATGTAATCACAGTCAAAATCATCAATAAATTTGCCTGTTTCAATATGGTATTCTTTCGCACTTTCGCCGAGTTCACCCATATCACCCAAAACCAATACTTTCGGCGAAGGATAATAACTTAAAAATGTTTTTATTGCTGCTTTTACGGATTCCGGGTTTGAATTATAACAATCGTTTATTATGTTAAAACCTTGAATTTTCTCACAATCCCAACGTTTTTCAATCGGTGAAAATTCAGCCAAGCCCTTTTTTATTATTTCGGGAGTCAGTTTGGCACATAATCCCGCTTCGATTACACTCAATGCGTTTTCAATATTATGTTCACCGTTTGCGTTAAGTTTATATTCGTTTCCTTTATATTCGAATATGCTTTCGTTTTGGCTCATGCTTATTATTTTTAATTCGCTTGATTTAATCCCGAAATATATTGTTCGTTCCTGCATATCATTAATGCTCTTAATTAACGGATTATCATGCGAAATTAATACTCCGTGTTTTTTTAAATATTTTGTTATTTCAAATTTTGCTTTCGCAATATTTAAAAGCGAACCCAAACGACCTATATGTGCAGAGCCCGAATTTACGATTATTGCAATATCGGGTTCGCTGTATTTTGATAACAATTCTATTTCGCCCGTTCCTCGCATTCCCATTTCCACAATCAAATATTTATTGTCTTTTTCCTGCGAACATAGAGTTTGGCATAATCCGATTTCGTTATTGTGATTTAAAACCGACTTTGTTGTTTTTCCGGCATTTTTAAATACGGAATACAGCATTTCTTTAACGGTGGTTTTTCCGCTGCTTCCGGTTACGGCTATTGTTAAGGGGTTTATTTTATTTTTGTAATAAGCGGCTATTTCAAGATAGGCTTTTTTTGTATCTTCAACAAGCAAAATGACTTCCGCTTTTTCATATATTTTTGTTTTATCGGACGTAACATAACCCGACGCATTTGCATTTATTGCGTTTTCAATAAAATTTTCTCCGTCAAAGTTTTCCCCTTTAAGAGGAATGTATATTTCACCGTTTTTTATGTTTCTCGTATCCGTTGAAAAACCGTAGGATTTATCATCTTCCGGTGTCTTTATTACAACTGCGTTTACGGCTTTTATTATTTCGCTTAATTTAAGTTCCATTCTGTCCCCAATCTTGTTTTATTTTACCATAAAACAATTATCGAAATTCAAATATTAAATTTTGTATAAACAAAAAAACCGCCTGTTTTGGCGGTCTTTTTGTTTTATTTACTTAATTCTTCTTTAAGAAGTTTATTTAAAGTTTGCGGATTAGCTCTTCCTTTTGTTTCTTTCATAATTTGACCGACAAAGAAACCGAATAATTTATCACGTCCGCCTTTGTATAATGCAACCTGTTCGGGGTTATCTGCAACAACTTTTGCAACGATTTCTTTTATTGCATTTTCATCGGAAATTACGCTTAAACCTTGTTTTTCGACAATAGCTTTTGCACTTCCGCCTTCTTTTAACAAGGTGATTACGATTTGTTTTCCTATGTTGTTTGAAATTGCTCCCGTTGTAATCAAATTTATTAATTCCGCAAACGATTCAACCGTTAATTTTGTTTCTTCAATGCTTACTTTTTCTTCTTTTAAGTATGCGGCAATTTCTTTCATTAAGAAATTATTTGCAATTCTCGCATCGGCTTTTAATTCAACCGCTTTGTCATAGAAATAAGCAATATCCTGTTGTTCGACAAGAACATTTGCATCATATTCGCTCAAACCGTACGAAACATATCTGTTTCTTCTTGCTTGAGGCAATTCCGGCATTTTTGCGGCTATTTCGTTTACCCATTCTCTTGAAATTTGCAACGGCATTAAATCAGGTTCGGGGAAGTAGCTGTAATCATGAGCATCTTCTTTGCCTCTCATTGATTTTGTTATACCCTGATTATCATCCCATAATCTTGTTTCCTGTACCACTTCTTCACCGGCTTCAACTATGTCAATTTGACGGTCGATTTCATATTCGATTGCTCTTTGTAACGCTCTGAAGCTGTTTACGTTTTTAATTTCGGCTCTTGTACCGAACTCTTTTTGTCCGAAAGGTCTTACCGAAATGTTTGCGTCACATCTCATCGAACCTTCTTCCAAGTTTCCGTCACATACGCCTATATATCTTAAAGTCGTTCTCAATTCTTCCATATACGCTCTTGCTTCATCAGAAGAACGCATATCGGGTTCGGATACTATTTCCAAAAGCGGAGTTCCCGCTCTGTTTAAATCAACCAAAGAATAGCTTGAACCGGCAATTCCGCTTGCACCCATGTGAACAAGTTTACCGGCATCTTCTTCCAAATGTGCTCTCGTTATTCCTATTCTTTTGCCTGCTATGTCTATATGTCCGTTTACGCATATCGGTTGGTCATATTGAGATATTTGATATCCTTTCGGTAAATCCGGATAAAAATATTGTTTTCTGTCGAATTTACAAAATTCCGGTATTGTGCAATTCAAAGCCAAGCCGGTTAATATTCCCATATTTACGACTTCTTTGTTTAACACCGGTAAAACCCCCGGCATTCCCAAAGTTATGGGGCTTACTTGCGTATTTTGTTCGTTTCCGAACTCCGTTGAATCGCACGCAAATATTTTTGATTTTGTTTTTAATTGTGCATGTACTTCCAAGCCGATTACGACTTCATATTTTTTTCTTAATTCTTCTATTGTTGCAACGCTCATTTTTTACCTCTATCTGTCACGTTTACATCAAAATCATACCATGAATATTTTTCTTTAACATAATTTCGTTTTGTTATTTTCTTTTCTTTATTTAGATTGTGTAGTAATATATTGTTGATGGCAGGGATTATGAAAAAAAGATTTTTAACCGTTTTAATTTTGGGAATGTTTATTGTTTCCGATTACTCAACCGTTGCATTTGCAACGACATCTCGTTACAGCGGACACATTGAAGAAACAAATGTAAAACCCGCTGACAGCGAACAAATTTTTACGGATGAAGTAAAAACAATCGAAAAAGAACAGGATGTTCATTTGACCGTTTCGCAGGTATTGGCGGGAACAACTTCATTAGAAGGCGATGAATTTTTTGCGGAAGTGTCGGAGGATGTTTTGGCTCAAACCGGTGTTTTGTTGCCGAAAGGTACAATTGCTCACGGTATGATTAAAAACTTGGCGGAAGCAAAACGTTTCGGGCGTGACGGTTATGTGGAACTCGCTTTTGATTACCTTGTTACGCCGGACGGTAGAGAAATTCCGATAGAAGGTAATATGACCTCCAAACTTCATCCCGCAAAATCGGCAGCAAAAGCGGTCGCCGAAGACTTTACTTATACTGCGGTCGGCGGTGCTTACGGTGCGGTTGCGGCTCTTGAAATGGCAGGATTGGAAGGTGCAATAGCAAGTCAGGGCTATACCGTATTGGGCGGTGCTGCTATCGGCGGTGTGGTTGCCCTCGGCATGAGCCTTTTCAGAAAAGGTAAAGATGTTTTAATTTCTCCCGGGGATGAAATCAAAGTAAAAATCAAAAGCACCGAAGCCATACCCGTTATGACTCACGAATCGGTACGCCAAAAAGAATTGCATTATGAAGGTTTGGATGTTTTGATTACTGATGTTTTTCTTGAAAAAGACCCCTTCGGCAATTTGAATACGATTTCTCTTGATTTGATTATTAAAAATAACTCAAAAAACGATTTTTCTTCATTTGATATTGCTTTAATGAGTGATTTAAGAAACGAATACAAACCTTCAATTTTTACCGATTATAAAAATTCGCTTGCTTTGCAAACAATCAAAAAGCATACTTCCGCTTCGGGAATTTTATCTTTTTCCGTTGATAACCCGAAACGAGAACATTGGCTTGTATTCTTTGACAAAAATCACAAACCGCTTGCAAAAATTTCGGTCAATAATGCAATTAAAGATTTAAAAATAACCGATTTGGTAAAACAAAAAAAGAAAAGAAAAAGATAAATGTTGCAAATTGATTTGTTTGAACATGTTGAAAATAATCAGGTTTTGGAACTTTTAAAATGTTTTGGTATTAAAACCAAAACTTTTAAAACAAATTCTTATGTTTTAAAAACAGGTTCGAGAATAAATTTTTTGGGCGTAATGCTCTCGGGAACAGCACTTGTAACAAAAAACGATGCTTTGGGCAAACCGACCGTTCTTGAAACCCTAAAAACAAATGATATTTTCGGGCACAATACGGTTTGTTTCGGACTCAATAAATCTCCCGTTGATATTATTGCTCAAAGTGAGTGTGAAATATTGTTTTTGCCTTTTGATAAGGTTGTTACGCCTTGTGCAAAACTCTGCCCTTACCATTTGCAATTGATTAAAAATGTTATGAAAATGATTTCAAAACGTAATTCGCTCTTAACGGATAAAATTGATATTTTGGGGCAAAAAACCACTCGTGAAAAGATTTTGGCACTTCTTTATTCTTATAAAACAGAAGATAAAACTTTTACAATACCGTATTCAAGAGCAGGCATGGCAGAATTTCTGGGTGTTGACAGAAGTGCAATGTCACGTGAATTGTGTAAAATGCGTGATGAAGGGTTGTTAAAGTTTTATAAAAATCATTTTGAATTATTCGTGTGATTTTTAAACACGCTTAATTTCCGCCCGTTGTTTAACGTGTTAAATTTCCTAATATTAAATTAAAATATACATAACCTTATTACAAAATGCACATTATTTTATAGTTGCAATTCAAAGCTGTTTAAAACGGTGCAAAACTCAACGCCGTAATTTTTTTTAAATCGGCATTTAGATATTATGAATATGTTTATGAATTAATCGATTATATTTGTTTTTCACGTCTGTAATTTGTTAAATAGAGTACAATTCTTTCTCTGAACATAAAAAAGAATATACCGACACAAACAAGTATTACGGAGTTTAAAAATACAAATAAAGTAATTCTGTTACCGCTCAATAATTGTGGCATATTAAAATATAATACACTTGTTAACATTAGCACAGACAGTAATAAAAATACTGCCGAAAAACATGTAGCAAACTTTTGCATACAATACCGCCTTTTCTTCCTTTAAATTAAAAAATACAACACGTTAAAATGAGAACACTCACTTCAGGTGTCGGATGAATAAGAAGATAAACAGTTTAATAAAATTTTTCTCATGCCATAATTATAACACTTTTGTCAAAAAAAATAAACCCCCCACATAAAAATTCAATGCCTGAAAATAAATTCCTGAAAAAGTTTGTTTTTTGGATGATAAGATGTTGCACTTGATTTTTGAATGCAGGCTTCAATCAAATTTTATTATTTATAAATTTTTTTATACAAATGATAAGTTCTGAAAACTTTTTTAATA
>CAZHCP010000036.1:0-15809 GCA_964531015.1 uncultured Muribaculaceae bacterium | reverse complement strand
CTTATATTCTCTATTGCATTCGGAAATACAATATTTGACATCAGTGTATTTATTTTATATTTTAATGCGTCACTTATTATCTCATCGCTCAATCCCGCTTTCGCAAGTTCGTTTGTTTCTTTTAAAATGATATACAGGTTTGTCATTGTTTTTAAGTCGGTTGTTTGCTCCTTATTATAAAAACTTTCATTGTCCGATTCAAAAACCAACCAAAAATTTGTAAGGTCGCCGTTCATACTGCTTACACAATTATTATACATTTCATCATATATCGTTTTTTGTTTTCTTATCGCTTGTGCATAGAAATAATCAAATATCGCTATTCGCTCGTTTTGTATTATTTTATTATTTCTCGTTAATTCATATATGGTTTTATCCGTTTCATTGAACATTATTATAAGTTTATCCATTGCACTTTCAGGTTGTTCAATTTGATAATATTCATATATATAGTCGGATACTTCATAAGCACTTATTTCAAGCGGATTTCGCTTAAATTCCGCCATTCTGTAAAAATCAGCATAAGAACTTAACAAATCTATGTCGTTTTGTTTTATATACCTTACAAGTGCTTCTTTATAATATTGTGCGTTAAAATTCCGGATATCCGTATATTTTATTGCTTCTTCCCAAAATTCTTTATCAATATTTCCGAATTTATTTTTGGTTAACAATTCTTCAAATTCATCAATACCCATACTTTTACAAATTTGTGCCGTTTTTTCAAAATGATCGAGTTCATGTGCAAGTATCGCTATCGCATCTTCCGTTGACAAGCGGTTAAGTGCCGTTTTGTTTGCAGTCAGAACACCCGTTTGCATATTAAAATAAGCTCCGACATAACTGTTATGGTGTCCCGCTTTATTTATTTCTGTTATCTCTGTTTTAATTAAATTTTTCGGATACCCCTTATACATCAGAATTTTGTTTACTATTGCGTTTATTGATAATGTGCTTTGTATCGGATATTTTCTCAGAGTATCAAGCAGTTTTTCATAGCTTGTTTGACTCTCCTCGGATGTTATTTCTTCCTTATTTAAAAATTCTACCCCGTAAGTACTGTCTTCCGAAGAAAATTTTGTTTGAATTTCTTTTTTTCCTTCATCCGCTTTTGAATTGACATGTGATTTCCTTGTATATCGGAGGCTTTCTTCAAAAGTTTTTGATTTTTCTATCTGTTTTATTTGGTTTGGGGAGGTTGCATAAAAAAGCATTGTTAAAAATATTACAACTACAAACAGTAACGGTAATTTCGGTATCGGTGTTTCTTTCTTTTTTGTCTTTCTTATCATTAAAATTTCCCCTTTGATTTTTAATTATATCATATTATGAGAAATTTTTTCCGTTATTTCGTTTTTTAAGGTACCGGGTCATATCCGCCCTCGTTAAAGGGATGACATCTCAATATTCGTTTAATTCCCAACATTCCGCCTTTTAATACTCCGTACTTTATTATTGCCTGTTTGGTATATTCCGAGCATGTAGGATAAAATCTGCATACCGATGGCGTGTATTTTGATATAAACTGATATATTTTTATCAAAAATAAAATAATTTTTTTTATCATATTTCCGCTTTTTTAATTATTTTTTTGTACTATCTCTAAGTCAATACGGTCTTCTTTAAAGGTGTTACTTCTTATCTTTATCAGACGAATTGCATTACAACCTTGTTTGTTTAACAAATCGGGAGTGTTCATAATTTCTTCATTTATGCTTTCTATAATCCCTGTTATTGGCATGTAAATTTCATTTGCGGCTTTTTCGGATTCGATATATCCTAAGATTTCTCCTTTTTCATATCGTTCTCCGGGTTGAGGCAGTTTAATATTTATGATTTCTCCGACTTCTTTTATTATCTCGTTACTTATTCCGAGGTAATATTCACCGTTTAAAGAATATATGTATTCTCCCGATTTGCTTAATAAAACTTCGTTTTGCAATGTGTTTTTACTTTCTTTTTTCTATTTTGAACAAATTACCCTTGCCGCATGAACGCCTGAAGCCGAGGCTTGTATTAATCCTCTCGTTACGCCCGCACCGTCACCGATTGCATAAAGGTTCTTTACGCCTTCGGTTTCAAGGTCATTTGTCAATTTTACTCTGCCCGAATAAAATTTAACTTCAATTCCGTACAACAATGTATATCTTGATGCCGTGCCGGGTGCTATTTTATCCAAAGCATACAACATTTCGATTATTGCCGTCATTTGTCTGTACGGCAATACCAAACTTAAATCGCCGGGAGTTGCACATGCCAGTGTCGGGGTTATTATGCTGCTTTTAATTCTTTCGGGGGTTGAACGACGTCCGTCAAGCAAATCTCCGAATCTTTGCACCAATACTCCTCCCGCCAACATATTCGCCAATCTTGCAACGTGTTGCCCGTATGCTATCGGTTCTTTGAACGGTTCCGTGAATTTCTCGGATACCAACAATGCAAAGTTTGTATTTGCCGTTCTGTAATTTGCGTAACTGTGTCCGTTTACGGTTGCAATTCCCGAATAATTTTCGGTTACAACTTCTCCGTACGGATTCATACAAAATGTTCTTACTTCATCTCCGAAAGTCGGTGAGTGATATATGAGTTTAGATTCATATAATTTTTCCGTTATGGGTTCAAATACCGGTGCGGGCAATTCGACTCTGACACCTACATCTACCGCATTATTTACCATTCCGATTTTATTTTTTGCAAACTCATGCGTTAACCAATCGGCACCTTCTCTTCCCGGGGCAATTATTATGTGTTCTGCTTCTATTTTTTGATTGTCTGTTGTTATAAAACCTTTAACCTGACCGTTTTCAACTATAAGTTTATCTGCAATCGTATCATACAAAATCGTTATTTTCTTTTCTAAATAATCCTGCATGTTTTTTAACACGTCAAGGCTTCTTTCCGTTCCCAAGTGTCTGACTGGAGAATGTACGAGTTTTAATTCGGCAAGTGTTGCTTCTCTTTCGATTTCGGCAAAATCTTCTCTGTTTGTGCCGAATACTTCATCCGTTGCTCCGAATTTTAAATATGTATCATCTGTGTATTTTACCAAATCTTCAACGTTTTTTCTCGGCATATAGTCCAAAAGATGTCCGCCAACGTCCGGGGTCAGAGTTAATTTTCCGTCCGAAAATGCACCGGCACCGCCCCATCCGCACAACAATCCGCACTTTTTACAAGTAGGACATTTTTCATAACCTTCTCTTAAAAGGCATTTTCTTTTTTCTATTTGCACACCTTTTTCAACAAGTATTACTTTCCATTCCGGTTTTAATTTTGCTATTTCAAGTGCCGCAAAAATTCCTGCCGGCCCGCCTCCTACAATTGCAACATTATACATATTTTTCTCCTGTTTGCTTTCTTTCCGTTTTTAAACAACATTTTACATTTTACATTAAAGTTATTCTTTTTTGTACATTTTGTAAAAAACAATTTACTTAACGTAATCTGTTTTCTATAATACTTTTATGAATATTAAAATTATTGCCGTCGGAAAAATCAAAGAAAAATATTTGAAAGATGCCATAAGTGAATACGTAAAAAGGCTTTCTTCGTTTTGTTCGCTTTCCGTTATTGAAGTTCCCGCAGAAGATATTTTGGATGAGTCATTAGCCGAAAAATACAAAGATATTGAAGCTGATAAAATTTTAAGTTACATAAAAAAGGACTCTTTTGTTATTACTCTTGAAATCGACGGTAAATCCCTTTCTTCCGAAGAATTTGCCTCGAAAATAAAGGATATTTCATATTCCGGCATTAACGAAACGGTTTTTATTATCGGCGGTGCTAACGGGTTGCATAAAAAGGTTTCCGATATTGCTTCGTTCAAGTTAAGTTTTTCTAAATTAACTTTTACTCATCAAATGGTTCGTCTGCTCCTTTTAGAGCAAATTTACAGGTCTTTTAAAATAATTAATAACGAAAAATATCACCGTTAATACCTCAATTTGAATTACGAAAATATTGTATTTTTTTGTCAAGATTGTAAAGAAATGTAAAATATATGCAAGAAAATGTAACGTTAGGCAAAAAAATGTGTTATGATGAAATTGTTGTTCCGCCTGAGACTTGAGTAGCAAATTTGCGAAAAGGTGACCGGGATTTAGGTTAGGGAGTGTGTGGCATGATTTTTTGTTGCGGCGGCTACCATAAACCCGGACAAACGGTATTCCTTTTGCCTGATTTTCAGTATCGTGACAGAAAATTGGAAATTCTTGTTTGTCCCGTTTGCGGTGCTTTAATTGCCGAACTTGTACAGTATAATGTAAGTTTGCAAAAATACGAATGCTTCCGACCCCAAAGAAAAAAAACAGGCAAGTTTCTTGCCGAATTGCAAAAAGGTAAGTGGAGAGAATTTAACGTGAAATTTTCTTCTAAATCAAATGCGGGTTTTGTTTACGGACTTAACAAGGTTGATAAGTCGGGGGTTGTTTATCAGTATTCGGTTGATTTTAACGGTAAAAAAAATTTGGTTAAGGTTATTCGTTAACAATTGTTTTTTTACTTATTATTTTTTATTTTTTAATTCGTTTTAAGTATTTCTTATTCTTTCAACGTTATTCTACTCTTTTACGGGCGTTTTACCCTTTCGTTTTGCCCGTATTTTTTTATTTTGTTTATTTATTATTCGTCTTTCAAAAGGAGATATAATGCCCCGAAAAAAGAAAATTCAAGAAAAATATTCTAAAAATGATTCTTTTGAAAAATTAGAGGTTGTCCAAGAAATGGCACTTAACCGTAAAGGCAAAGATGATGAGGTTAATCCCGATATTTCAATTTTCCTTAAAGCGGAAGAGTTAAAAGGTAAATTGTGCGGATTATATGATGACAAATTAAAACCTCAATCCCGCCCTTTTAATATTATGGGAAACGTTAAAATCGACGGTGTTGACCTCGATTTGATTATTGGAGAAAGGATTGACAATAATACCGATAATGATTGAATTACCTGAAATTTTGGATATACCGAGAAAATTAATTCCCGTTATTACGGAACTTAACAATTATAATTACTTTTTAATCGACGGAGGGCGAGGTGGTGGCAAATCTCAAAGTATGGCAAGAATTATTCTTTGGCTTGCGGAACAACGTAAAATCTCGGTTTGTTGCGGCAGAGAAACTCAAGCTTCTATTTCCGACAGCGTTTACAAAATTTTTAAAGATCTCGTTCTTGATTTTAACCTTGATTTTACGGTGAAATCAAACAAAATTATTCATAATTCGACTTCTTCTTCCATTATTTTTAAAGGATTTAAAGAGCAGGGACGAGTTAATATTAAAGGTCTTGAAGGCATTGACGTCCTTTGGATTGATGAGGCTCAGGCCATCTCAAAATCTACGCTTGATGTTATTATTCCGACCATACGAAAGAAAAATTCAATTGTAATTTTTACGATGAACAGGCTCCTTCGCAATGACCCGGTGTATTCCGAGTTCGTTTCACGGGACGATTGTTTACATATTAAAATTAATTATTATGAAAATCATCATTGCCCCAAAAAATTGATTGATGAGGCAATGCGTTGCAAGCAACGAAATATTTTGGATTATGAGTACATTTGGGAAGGAAATCCGGTTGACAAATCTTCGGATTTTCTGTTTTCGTCCGCAAAACTCGATAAAGCAAAAAATATCCGATTTAATGAAGGAAATTATCGTAAAATCCGTTCTATGTCAGTTGATTTGGCGGGAAACGGCGGTGACCTTTGTGTAGCTTCTTTAATAGAATCAAAAAGCTCTACGCAATGGGATTTGGTTAAGCAGGAATATTGGTCTGAACCTGATACTGACGTTACAAAAGGTAAAATCATTAATTTCTATTCTTTATGGAAACCCGATTTACTGATTTTGGATGCCGACGGTTTGGGATATCCCATTTATGTCAGCATTAAAAATATTATTCCCTCTGCAATCAAATTTAACGGTGCAGGTTCTTCCTCCCGTCCGAATGCACTAAACAAACGTGCCGACGGCTATTTGACTTTAAAAGATTTTATTGACAACGAATGGCTTAAAATTTCTTCCGATTTTACTCTTGCTCAACTTGAATATATTAAAAAATCTTATAAACCCAACGGACAAATTGTTATTCAGTCAAAAAAAGAAATGAAGTCGGATACGGGAGAAAGTCCTGATTTTGCGGACAGTTTAATGATGGGGGTTTATGCTCTTAATTATTTTTCCTATCTGCTTGATGAGCGTGATGACGTCGTAATTTTAAATTCCGATTTTGACCCGTATTTATAGTTTTACATTTATTTTGGAAAGGATTATTTATGTGTTTTAAACAAAAAGTTTCTCAACCCGAAGTTGAAGATATTAAAGTTGCAACACAAGCCGATGCCTCCGTTCAAAAATCGAACGTGCAAAACCGAACTGGCGTTAAGGCTGTTATTTCGGACAATATTAAAACATCTAATGTCGGTCTTGATGATGATGTTGAAACTTCAAAGAAAAAACTTTTGGGTGAATAATATGAAAAAATCAAATTATTCTAAAAATTATTTTCTACTCCGCAAATCGCAACTTGAAATCGCTTACAATGAAATAAAACCTGATTGGCAGGAATTGGCGGATTATTTTTTGCCTCGTTCCGTTCGCTTTTTGGCTCGAAATACAAACAAACAACCCGCTAAAAACAGAAAAATTAAAGATTCCACACCTCTCCTTGCCGTCAGAAATTTCTCATCGGGCATGATGTCCGGGGCTACCAGCCCTGCTACAAACTGGTTTAAGGTTAAAATTCGTAATCTTAAAACTGATGATGATTATGAAATTAAAAGTTGGTGTGCAACCGTTGAAAATATTTTTCGTGATATCTTTAACGCTTCAAACCTTTACAGAATTTTACCTTCCGTCTATAAACAAATAGGTGTTTTCGGCTTATCGGTTTTTGCAATGCACTATGATGAATCTTCACTTTTGCATTGTCATTTGTTGCCTGTCGGTTCTTATCGCATAGCAAAAAATCAACTCGGTGAAGTTGACACTATTTGCAGGGTCTATATGGAAACCGCAAAAAATCTTTATGATATGTTCGGAGAAGAAAATGTTTCCGCCGAAGTTTTACGAGCCGTTCAATCAAATCGTTATGAAGAATTGTTTGAAATAGTGCATTTTGTTGAACCGAACAAAGATTTTATGCCCGATTCGCCTTGGGCTGATGAAAAAAATTTTATATCGGTTTATTTTGAATCATCATCGGGTGAAGATAAATTTCTTTCCAAAAGCGGTTTTGACAAGTTCCCTTATGCCGTGTTTGAATCCGAAGTTAACGGTGAGGATGTTTACCCCTCGGAATGCCCCGGTATTAATGCTTTGCCCGATGTTAAGCAGTTAATGAGCATGATTATTGATGAAGGCAAAGCCGTTAAAAAAATGATTAGTCCGACTTACAAAGGTCCTGCTTCGTTAAAAAACAAAAAAATGATTGACGCTCCCGCCGCTTTCATTGAAGAAGATGAAAACGGCAGAGGACTTTCTCCCATATATGAAATTAATCCGAGAGTTCTTGAAGTGGAATCAATTATCGAAAAATTAAAAACTTCCGTAAAAGAAATTTTTTACAACGATTTGTTTGCAATGATTTTGAATACCGCCGAACGCTCTCGTACCGCAACCGAAGTTAATGAACTGAAAGAAGAAAAAATGGTTCTTCTTTCTCCGCTTTTGCAACAAATTCACAACGGCTTGACGTACGTTATAGACTGGGTTTTTTCTCAGTGTATTAATCATGATTTATTGCCCGAACCTCCTGCCGCAATTATGGGAGCGAATATGGATATAGAATTTGTTTCAACTTTGGCACAAGCTCAAAAAGCGGCTAAAATCTCGGCAATGGAACGTTTTACGACATTCAGTCTTAATTTGGCTCAATCACTTGACCCTTCGGTTAAAAACAAGCTCAATGCAACCAAAATTATTGATGATTATGCCGATTATGCCAACATATCACCCGAACAGCTCTTGCCTGATTTTGAAGTCAGAAAATTAAAAGATAAGCAGGAAAAACTTGACTCACAAAAACAGGCTGTCGAACAGATTAAGAACGGCTCCGAAATTATTAAAAATATTGCAGGTTCCGATTCTTACGGCAGTGATTTATTGGCTCGGCTCGGAATTTTATAGAAAAGGAGTAAATATGCAAAATTCTGACGAAAAACAACAAAATTCTCTCGCTCGGGGCGTATTTGAATCTTCACCGCCCGATTTACCTTCAAACACCGAAAACCTTTCTCTTAATAATGAGGATTGTTTCGGTAAACCCGATAAATACGACTATTCACAAGTAGAATTACCCGAAAACTATTGTTATGACGATGAATTATTGAACGAATTTAACAATTTGGCAGGTAAGTACAATTTATCTCAAAAAAGTGCCAACGAATTAATGTCCATGGCTGTCAAACTTACAAAGAAAATGCAACAGGGATATGCGGATTCTATCGAAAGACAAAGACAGGACAAAATTTCAGGTTACAAAAACGATTTAAGAAACGACAAAGATTTTTCATCTTTTAACCGCCAAAATATTTTGGGTGTCGCTAATCTCGCTTATAACAAATTCGCAGATGACGAGGTTAAAACTTTATTGGCGGAAACCGGTTTGGATTGTCATCCGAAATTCGTTAAAATGTTCTACTCCATCGGCAAATTAATGAAGGATGACTCCGTTATCCCCGCTAATTTCTCTCCCGCTCCGAAATTGAGCAGGGAAGATATACTCTACCCTACCATGATGTAATTAAGAAAGGATGAATTATTATGGCTAATACTCTTGGTTCAAGTTATTTAACTCTTGCCGACAAGTTCAAGAGAACCGAAAACGGTAAAATCGCCGCAGAAATTATTGAACTTATGTCCGAAGCAAACGAATTATTACAGGATGCAAATGCTTTGCAATGTAATGACGGAACTAATCACATTACTACTATCAGAACAGGACTTCCTACAGCAGTTTTCAGAAATTTATACGGTTATGTTCCTTCTTCCAAATCCGTAACGGAACAGGTTAAAGATGTTACGGGCATGCTTGAAACTTATTCTATCGTTGATACCGATTTGGTTGATAAATCCGAAAATCCCAAATTATTCAGACTCTCAGAGGCTTCAGCTTTTATTGAGGCAATGAATCAAAAATTGCAGGAAACAATTTTCTATGGAAGTATTAAAGAAAATGCTGCCGCTTTTGACGGTTTGTCGGTCAGATATTCAAAAAAATCCTCCGATACAAAAAAAATCGGCTCAAATATCATTGATGCGGGCGGAACTTCTACCGATAATACTTCCGTTTGGTTTGTAACATGGGGTGATTTGCACACTTCTTTAATATATCCGCAAGGTTCACAAGCCGGCGTTCAACACAAAGATGACGGTGTTTTGACGGAAACAGGCACTAACGGCGGTAAACGTAAAGTTTATCAGGACCATTTTAAAATGGATGTCGGTTTATCCGTTCGTGATTGGCGTTCTACCTGCCGTATAGCAAATATCGGTATTTCCGATTTGGCTTCTTCAAATGCCGCTGATATTGAAGAACTCTTAAATAAGGCTTATTACAAAATAAGAAGATTTGCTAAAACCGGAAAAACATGTATCTATTGTAATTCCACGGTTTTAATGTATTTTGAAGCTCAATTAAAAGCTAAAACAAACGTTAATTTCTCATTTAAAGAATACTTAAATGAAAATATTTTACATTACAAAAACATTCCCATAAGAGAATGTGAATTGATTTCGTGCAGTGAAGATTTGGTTTCGTAAAGGAGATTTTTCTATGATAATTGATGAACAGGCATTATTTTCAAATAATCAAAAAATTACAAAAACCTGTTACTCCGATAATGTATTGGATTTGGGTTTTCGTGAAGTTTCTTTCGGCACTCCCGTTGATTTATTTATTCAAATTGCCGAAACATTTAACACTTTAACAAGTTTGACGATTAAAGTTCAAACTTCGCAGGATGAAGATTTTTCAGACCCCGTTGATTTGATTTCGGATACGCTCTTACTTGCCGACTTGGTTAAAGGGAAAGTTTCTTCAATTCAATTTCTTCCGAAAGGTAATTTGGGCTATATGCGTCTGAATTACGTCGTTAACGGTACTAATCCTACGGAAGGTGCAATATTTGCAGGTATTGTTGACGGTATCCAGCAAAGTTTTCATAACATCTGATTCCTTTTTTGTTCAATACCCGATATCCGGCTTTTGCCGGATATCTTTTCTTTATTCTCTTTTTTATGAGGTTTTTTATGAATTATACAAAAGCTAAAATTTTTAATATGGTTTTGAAAAATTTACGTGTCGGTTCTTCCGTTCAAAATGCAAATCAAACCGATAAAAATACTCTTGTAATCAACGAATTTTACGATTGTGCAAGAGAGCAGGTTTTGAAAGATTTTGACTGGAATTTTGCAAATTCTTACCGTGAACTCTCTTTGACCGGTAATATTCCGCTAAATCCGAAATTCCTTTATGAATATGATTACCCGAATGATTGCATTTTTGTTCGTGAAATTATACCTTATCAAAATTCGGATATTGTTGAATTTGAAGTGGCGGCTTCCGTTTCAGGGGCAAAAGTCATCAATTCAAATCTGACTCCCGCAATTATTCGTTTTACAAAATTTGTCGATAACGAAATTTTTTATTCGACGGAATTTGTTATGGCACTTTCCTGGTATTTGGCATTCCTCGTTGCTCCCGCAATTACGGGTAATCGTGCCATTCAAAGTGATTGTTTAAATATTTATACAAGAATTTTGGCAAAAGCAAAAACATTAAATGCTTCCGAAGGTTATATTAAAAATGACGACGGTTGCAGTTGGTTTGACGTTCGATAAGGATATTTTTTATGAGCAGATATTCTCAAAAATCTTTTACGGCAGGTGAATTAAGCCCTGCTTTATATGCCAGAAATGATTTGGCGAAATATGTTTTAGGCTTAAAAACACTTAAAAACGGCTTTGTTCGTGCCGAAGGCAGTGTTTCTAATCGTGCCGGTCTTGAAATGATTTGTGAAGTTAAAAATTCTTCCGAACCTGTTAAAATTATTCCGTTTTCTTTTAACACGGAACAAACTTATATTATTGAATTAGGGAATAAATACGCACGTTTTATTAAAAACGGTGCTTCCCTTGTTTATCCCGATGACAACGATAATGCTTATTCCCCCGTTGAAATTACAACTCCTTATTCTTCCGATGATATCTTTAACGTTAAATATGCTCAAAATGCGGATGTTTTAACACTTTGCAACAAAAATTATCTGCCTTATGAATTATCAAGAACTTCTCATTATGATTGGACTCTTGTCCCGATTGATTTTCAGCCTCAAATTAATTCCCCTTTAAATTTAAAGGCTTCCTGGAACGGCGGTTCTGACCATAAAACGACTTACAAATATGTCGTTACCGCCGTAAAAAAAGAAACTTACGAGGAAAGCAATCGTTCCGAAGAAGTTTCGGTTGTCGGCGAATTGGAATCTTATTGGGGTACTACGGAATATATAAAAATTGATTTTGATGAGGTCGAAAATGCCGTTGAATATAATGTATATCGCAGTGTAAACGGAGTTTTTGCCTACGTAGGCACTACCTCCACAAATTCTTTCACCGATGATAAAATAGAACCTGATTTGACTTCCACGGCTCCGATTTATACAAATCCCTTCGCTGACGGTAATAATCCTTCCTGCGTTAATTATTTTCAACAAAGAAAAGTTTACGGAAATTTAAAAAATAATCCTCAACAAATTATTGCTTCTCAAACTTCTACAAATAATAACTTTAATATCTCACGCCCGCTTAATACTACGGATTCAATTAATATTACTCTTTCGGAGCGTGAAGTTAATGAAATCAGGCACATTATTGCCTTAAATGATTTGGTTTTATTAACCTCCGGAGCGGAGTGGAAATTAAACGGTTCTGACGGTGCTTTTTCCGCTTCTTCCTCCCTTGTTGCTTCTCCTCAAAGTTTTTACGGTTGTTCAAACGTTGCACCCGTTGTTTCGGGTAATATGATTTTGTTTGTTCAATCAGGCGGTTCCGTTATTCGTGATTTGGGTTACACTTACGTTTCGGACAGCTATGACGGTGAAGAATTATCAATCTGGGCAAATCATTTGTTTGAAGGTAAACAGGTTGTTGATATGGCTTATTCAAAAGAGCCTTTTCGCATCCTTTGGTGCGTTATGTCCGACGGAACCGTTAATGCTCTGACATATAACAAAAAACACGATGTTGCAGGTTGGCACCGGCATGTTACAAAAGGAGCTTTCGAATCGGTTGCCGTTGTTCGTGAGGGTTCTGAAGATATTGCTTATTTTGTTGTAAAACGTACGATTAACGGTGTTGAAAAAAGATTTATCGAACGTATGGCTTCTCGTATTGTGAATGAAACAAAAGACGGCATATTTCTTGATTGTTGTTTGATTTATGAGGGTTCTCCCGTTACAAAAATAAACGGATTGGAACATTTGGAAGGAGAATTGATTTCCGTTTTGGCTGACGGTGACATACAAACAAATCTTTTAGTCCGTAACGGTTCCGTTTCGATTAAAAATCCGGCTTCAAAAATAGTTGCGGGGCTGCCTTATGAATTTGAACTTGAAACGCTTAATCTTGAAGGAGAATCAACTCTCGGTTTGACAAAAATCGTTAATGAAATTAATGTTTCGGTTGATAAATCCCGTGAAGATTTTTTTGTTGTCGGCACTAACGGCGAAATTTTACAAAATCAAAGGAGCATTGACAGTATTAATAATTCAAATTTATTATTCTCCGGTTCGATTAATATATATTCTTTCTCCGACTATACGACAAATGCTTCCGTGCATTTAAAACAATCTTATCCTTTTCCCATTACGATTAATTCGGTTTCTCTTGATGTTACGGTGGCTGATATCAATGAATAAACCAAATTTAACGAAAAAAGATTTAATGCGTTTCTTTAAAAATCTGAGAAAGGAAGATTTACTTGAAATTCGCTTATTATATAAAAAAAATTGGAAAAAAAGAATTTTAGCGGAATTAAAATCCGAAAATGTCCTTTCAGTTCGGATAAAATCAAAAAACGGTCGTAATCTTATAATCGCTGTCGGCGGTTTCTCGGAAGTTTCGGGCAATAATGAAAAAATTGCTTGTGCCTGGCTTTTAACTTCAAATGAGGTTTATCATCATAAAATTTTCTTCCTGAAAGAAATTATCAGGCACATTTCGGCTGCTCAAAGTAAATACAAAATTATTTACAACCGTATTTACAAATCAAATTTTGAATCGAAATTTTGGTTGAAAAAATTGGGTTTTTGTTTTGATAATCCGTTTCCTGCCGGGTTAAATATTAAAAATGATTTTGAATTTTTTTATAAAATTGGAGGTGTTTCTTAATTATGTGTACTATTGCAGCAGAAGTCGTCAATGCCGCCGCTCAGGTTGCTGTTGCCGTTTTTCAGGAAAAACAAAAAGCGGATACCCGTGCCGCACAAACGGAAATTTCGCTTAAACAGGCTAAAATAGCTGAAAATAAAGCGGGTTTCGCAAGACAAGACGGGATTGAAAATGCAAGACAGAAAAAATTACAGGCTATTTTAAGCATGGCACGGGATAAATCAAAACTTGCTTCTAACAATATCTCTCTTTCTTCCGGTAGTGCTCTTAATCTTTATGAAGATGAAAAACAAAATGCGGATTTATCTGCGTTAAATATTCTTGATTCCGCCGAACGTCAATCCCAAAGTTACTTACAAACCGCCGATAATATTTATTTTAAACTTTCCAATACGAGAAAAAATAATATTCTTTCTAATACTATTTCCGGTATTTCAAAAACAGCAAATTCACTTTTTGGCAAAAAAAATAATGACGATGATATTTAATTGAGGTTTATATTTATGTTAAATGATTTTAATAATGTTTCGCATTCTTTTTCTTTACGCAAAATTCCGACTTCTTCCGAAAAATTAAATTCGGATTTCAATAATAATTCGGATATTGATAAAGTTAAAATTCTTGAATTTTCTAATTTTATTGATGAATGGGAGCGTGAATTATTGTTTTCGAATGAGGGTTTTTTCTCTATAAAAGGAAAAGATATAGAAAATAAATCACGTGAATTTCTTGGCGAGTTGGAAAAAATAATTAATAAAAAAATTTCGGAAATTAAATTCGTTAATTCGGACTCAAAAATGATTTTATCCGAAATTAAGCAAAAAAAGTTTAATTCGCTAAAATACCAAATGGAATTATATGAGGCAGAACAAATTAATCAATGGGAATTGACGGTATTTGAACAGGGATTAAATTCCGCTTTAAATCGTGCCGTTTTATACAAAAATAATCCGGATACCGTTAATGCCTCATTTAATAATGCCGTCCAAATACTCGATTTCTTGGCTCGTAAAGAAAATTGGAGTCTAAAACTCAAAAAAAGCAAATTCTCGGATTTTGAATCCGAATTCCATAATTCCTTAATTCAAGCATTTATTGTTGATAAAGATATTAATGCCGTTATTTATTTTAATAAATATAAAAATAAATTAAAACCGGATTTGGTTGATAATCTTGAAAAACAAATCGAAAGTTTAAAAATCTCGATTATTTCATATAATTGGGCAAAAGAAATTTATTCCTACAATTTGGATGATAAGTCTTTACAAAAAGAATTTAATCTTATTAATGACGATAAAATTAAGTCCTCGGCTAAAAAAATTTTGTGCGATTTGAAAAAAATTGAAGATAATAATTCTCAACGGGACACCGATAATAAAAATATTCAAAATTGGGAGAAAATTAATGAACTTCTAAAATCAGAACCGGATAAGGCTGCTTTGTACATTGATTATTCTTTACCGCCGGATAATCAAAAATTAAAAAAAGATTACATCGACAAAATGATAAAAGTCGGCTACATTATTACCGACAAGAAAAAATTTATTGAAACATTTAATGAGTTTTCTTCCGATTTTGAAAAATTTATCGAAAAAGATATCTCTGATTTACAATCATATTTTTCTGAGGAAGATTATCGCAGTTTACGGGAAATTATTTCGTGCGAAAAATCTTTTATTCTTAATTTTATTTCCGATTATAAAAATATAAAATCTCAAATTAAAAATGATGATGTTGTTTCTTTTTATGAAATTTTAACTTTATTTATAAGAGAACTTTTTTACTATAAATCAACGAACAATAAGGAAGCGGATGTCGAAACACGTAATAAAATTATTAAGTCGGCATTAGAACGTAATTCAAAAAAAGATAAGGAGCATATTAAATGACAGTATCCGCTTTAATTCCCGTAAATACTTATAAGGGTAATTCTTCCGTTAAAATTTTTGATTTCGATTTTCTAATAGAAAATGAATCGGAATTGGTTGTTTCACTTTTGGATATTGAGTTGAATACTACAACCGATTTGGTTTGCGGTATTGATTTTTCTGTTCATGAAATCGGAAATTCAAACGGAAGTTACATTAATTTCCCGATAGAAACTTCTTCTTATAATGTTTTAAACGAAAATCAGGTTATTGTTTTAAGTCTGAATTTGCCGATAAAACAGGAAAGCGAGTTTAAAAATTCCTCAACTTTGAGTTTGAGTGTCTTGGAATGGAGTTTTGATTATATTATCAGGCTTTTACAAATTTTAAACAGAAAAATCGAACGTTGTGTAAAAGTTAATGAAGGTTCCGATATTACGGCAGAACAACTCGTAAATAACATTGAAGGCTTAAAAAATTCGCTTTATCAATACGTTGAACAATCGGCAAGCGAAGCGGAAAAAGCAAAACAACAGGCACAACTTGCCAAAGAAT
>CAZHCP010000035.1:0-15979 GCA_964531015.1 uncultured Muribaculaceae bacterium | reverse complement strand
TACGAAATTCTTTCGACTTTTACTCCGCTGCGTTCCAACAAAGTTTGCTTTTGCATTTGAGTTTTATTGGATTTTACGTTGTCTTCAACTCCGTCGCATTCTATAATTAATGTTTTTCCGACAGGAGAAACAACGGTTAAATCAGCACTCAAACCTGCAACCGTTTTACCTGCCGTAACCGCAAATCCTTCTCCCGAAAGAATATTTGCAAGTTCCCGTTCAAATGAATTTTTATAAATATTCTCATCGGTTTTCATTTCCGCCGATAATTTATTTTTTGTAATATACATTTTTACAAATTCTATATAATCTTTTAAAAGTCCTGCCGGCAATGTTTTTGGGTCTTTTGACAAAAAGATTATTTGTTTTTTTCTTGCCCTTGTTATTGCAACGTTAAACAAGTTCGGAATTTGAAGGAATGTCAAACTCTGGTTAAAACTGTTGTTTGCAACTGCCCAAGAAAGCATTATAACATCTCTTTCATCGCCCTGAAAAGTATGTGCCGTACCGACTTCAATTTTATGTCGTCTTATCTGCGTTTCGCTGAATACCTGTGACAGTGCCTTCTTTATTAATTCAACCTGTCCTCTGAACGGGGAGATAATCCCGACCGTTACGGGGTCATGATTTTCATTATTTTCTTCATCTTCATGAATAATATCCGAAAGTCTGTTCATAACCGCCTCAACTTCCGGCATGTTTCTTGTAATATCGGAATCAACTTTGCCGTCAGGCACTTCGACCAATTCCAAAACATCATTATTATTGCATTGCGACATTATTCTGATACGGTCGCCGTAAAATTCTTTATTACTAAAATCAATAATCGGTGCATAGCTTCTGAAATGTTCGTCCAAAAGAACCGGTTTTGAAGAATAATAATTAGCCAAATCAAACATTGAGTTCGTTCTGAATTTCCACATTAATTGATATTTATCGGGAATTTCATACTGACTCATAAACGATTGTTCTTTTGATTTTTCAAGAAAAGACAAATGCGGCAATTGCTTATCGTCACCGACAATAACGGCTTTTCGACATCTGAATAATATCGGCAAACAACTTGCTATATCGCATTGAGAAGCCTCGTCAATAATTGCAACGTCAAACAGTGCCGGTTTTAAAGGTAAAGAATCCGAAACCGCATAAGTCGTTACGCACCAACAAGGGAAAGCATCCAAAAGCGGTTTAAAGTCTTCATCTTCCAACAAGCGGTTTTGAAGATTTTTCTTTCTTGTAACCAATGCTTTTGTATGAACAATCAACCTTTGTCTTTTTACCTGATCACGCAACAATCCTTTTAATGAATTTCTGCGTTTACCTTTCAAAATTTCGACAGCCAAAGTTTTTTGTTTTTTCTTTAAAATTTTAATTTCATCCGATAACAAATGAATATTACCGGTTTTAATTATTTGAAGTTCGATATGTCTTGCCTTTGCCGCCAATCTTGCAACAACCAATTCCAATTTTAAGCGTTCAAGATTTTCAAAATCGGGCTTGAAATTTTTATTTTGAATAATTTTCTTTAATTGATTATTTGCGAAAGTCGTTGTTATATTAGAGAAAAAGCCTTGTTTTTCCGTATTTTTTTCAAGATTATTAACAGCCTTTTCAATATCGTCAACTTCCTGCATTGAAAGTTTTAAATTTAAGAATTGGAGCGAACCGAGTTGCGATAGTTGTAAATCACGTTCTTTTACAACCTGTGTCCATTGTTGTTCAAGTTTAATGATTTCTTCGCATTTATTTTCTTTTTCACGAATTGTCATAATCAGTTTACGCATATCATCAACATCAACAAGAATTGAGTTTTCAAAACCGGTATCCAAATCGACTTTATTTGAAATTAAATCCTGCAATGCAAAAGAAAGTTGTTTTTGATAGTTTTGTCGTCCTGCTCTCAATGCCAAAAACGGAGCACCGAAATCGTTTAATCTGTTTGCAACGACATCGGTTGCTTTATCCATACGGGAAGCAACCAAAACGGTTTTGCCCGAGGAAATCAAATGGCAAATAAGGTTGACGATTGTTTGAGATTTACCGGTTCCGGGCGGGCCGTAAACGGACAATATTGTATTATCTTCAAGGTTTTTAATAACATCTTCCTGTGAATCGCTCAACGACAACGGCGTAAGAGCTACGAAATCCTTTATATTATTTTCTTTAATGATTTTTGAAGCACTTTTACCCTGCATATACTCTTCATTAACAACATTAAGTGCGGTTTCACGAATAACTCCCGTTGTTTTTTCCGAAATTTGCATTAATTCATATAAAACGCCCGCAGTAACCAAAGGTCTTTTGGTAAGAACAATTGCACTCTTGTTTGTAATTACGACTTTATCGACTTTTATTTGAGTTTTGGGCTTAACAGCTTCCTGTTTTTCGGCTTCGTCAATAACTTCCTGTAAGTTTTCGTAATTAATCGGTTTATCGATATAAAAATCGGAAGCATCATCTTTAACGTTATTTTCAAGAAATTCCTCTTTGTTAAATTCTATTTCTATATCGGGAATTAAAGATTTCAAGGTTGTTAAAAATACGTTTAAGTCATCTTCTTTCAAAGGGAGTTTCGGAACAACATCCAAAAGTCCGTCAAGCATGTTGTCGATTTCGTCTTCTTCGCCCGAAACATTCATTAAACTTGTTAATGCTGCCGTATTCAAAGACAAAGTTTCTTCCAAAAGCGAACATTCTATATTTAAACCGACTCTTTCCAACTTGCAGGGAGCGTACAAAAGCGGAGTCAGAAACTCGTTTTTGCGTTTTGTTTTTGAATTTTTACCGACCAAAAACAGATATCCGTAAATCAAATATTTATCTTTTTGGGAGTTATCGCTCAAAAGCATTAATTCCGTCAAATAAGAATCAGCCCCGTCCAATTTCAACGGTTGAGGGTAATTAACGAATATTTTTTCGTTAATTAACAAAGAGGAATTATCATTTTGGGTAACATCACTTTCCAAGAAAATCCATTTATTGTCCTTGTCCTGTTTCAGGTTTCGGAACGTAGAGCTTTGCACTTCTTCTCTTACGCAATCGTGCAAATAAAGACTCAATCTTTTTATAAAGCTGTTTTGGAAAGCCGAATTTAATAATTTTGTCGCCTCTTGAAGCATAATTTCCCCTAAATACGATAATAATTAGAAATTATAGCACTTAAAAGCACATTATACAAAGATTTTTTAGACTATAAGAAAAAAGATAATTTTACATAAATCGTAAATTTGATATAATAAAACAATCAAAGCAGAAAGTCGGAGAAACGAATGACAACAACGATAGCAATAACGGGGAAAAGCGGAAGCGGTAAAACAACAACCGTAAAAGCATTATGGAAGGTTTTAAGAAAGAAACTGCCGGATAAGTCGATATTGTTGTTTGATAACGATTTAACCGCTGAATTGGGGCACAGTTTTAACAAAGATATCAGGCAAACGATATACGGAATAAGGAGCGGAAAGCACGAATACAAAACGGGCATTCCGGAAAACATGACAAAACAGGAGTTTATCGAATGGGCATTGGAGGATATTTTGGTGCCGATTGACGATAACACGGATATTATCGTTTCCTGGCTTATAGGTTCAAAAGATTGCCGTTGTCCGATTACAAAACAAATAAACGATGCACTCGTAAAGCTGATAGCAAGATATGATTACGTTATATTTGACTGTGAATTTGATTTAAAATATCTGCATCAGCTTGTAGATATTCCCATAAATGTAACCTTGGTTATTGCAAGACCGAATGAAGCCTCGGTACATCTTGCCAAAAGAATTGAGGAATACAGTGCAAAATATGCGGCGGGTGAACAACTCGGAGTTGTTTTAAATAAAGTCAACAAACAGGAAATCGAACCGTTAATAGAGCTTTTGAACAAGTATGATTTGGCAACGCTCGGAACAATTCCCGACGATGAAAAATTAAAAGAAAACAGAATAACAAAAAATTCAAATATTGTGGAAAACGCAATAGAAGAATTATATTTCAGATTAAACATTCCGCAAAAAGAGGAGAATAAATGACAATAATACTTGACGGAAAAGCAACCGCCGAAAAAATTTTAAGCGAAATAAAAGAGAAAACGGCAACTTACGAAACAAAGCCCAAACTTGCCGTAATATTGGTCGGAAGCGACCCCGCAAGCCAAATATATGTCAGAAACAAACAAAAAAAAGCAATTGAAACGGGTTTTGAGTCCATAACATTGCCATATCCGGAATACATATCGGAAGAAAATCTTTTGGAACAAATATATATATTAAACGAAACTCCTTCAATTAATGCTATATTAGTTCAACTGCCCTTGCCGGAACATATAAATACGGCAAAAATAATGGAAGCAATTGACCCCGTAAAAGATGTTGACGGTTTTACTCCCTACAATTTCGGTAAATTATCGCTCGGATACAATCCTTATGCCGTTCCTTGCACACCGAAAGGCATTATAAGATTGCTTGACGAATACAAAATAGAAATTGAAGGCAAAAATGCACTTGTTATAGGACGTTCAAATATTGTAGGCAAGCCCGTTTCTCTGTTGTTACAACAACGAAACGCAACCGTTATGATGGCTCACAGCAAAACAAAAGATATAAAAGAACTTGCCAAAAACGCTGATATTATTATAAGTGCAACGGGAAAAACAAAAATTTTCGACAGCGAATATACAAATGAAAATTCCATAATTATAGATGTCGGAATAAACCGAAGCGAAAACGGTTTATGCGGTGATTTTAATTTTAAGGATATAATCGGTAAAGTGGCTTATGTCACGCCGGTTCCGGGCGGAGTCGGGCCGATGACAATTGCTATGTTAATGGAAAATACACTTGAACTTTTCAACCTGCAGGAAAAATTAAAAAATAATACTCTGACGTAATTTTTACGTTTTTTGCAAAACACGTAAAATACCCGTGTTTGTTGATTTAGAAGCACATGTGAAAATTTTGATTGTAAATTTTTTGTTACAATCGGTGCTAAAAGTGTTTAAGACCCCTCAAAACACGGAATATATATATTAGTTATGTGAGATATTCTCATTATAAAAAAGTCAGGAAAGATATGATTTTAGAATACAGAGTTGATGATTTAAAAGTACAGGCAGCATGGTTAAAAACCTTGTATGATTTGGTTGAAGAATTGAATTGCAAATGCCAAACATACATCGACGAATCATACAACAAAGGAAATAAAAATTTTGACAGAATGAGAACGATAAAAATTTACGGCTCCGATACAATGTTAGGCTGGTTTAAAATTCGTATGGAAAGATATTCGCATTTTATTTTCAATTTCAACGAACAGCCCGACATTAAGAGCGGTTTTGTAGAATAGTTGTGTTTTCGCCAAATAATTCCTCCGCAAGTGCGGAGTTTTTTTTATTGCAAAGATTTTATAACCTGAAACGCAATAATATTATCATCACAAATGCAAAGTTTATTGACATGCTCCGTTCGCCCCGTACCGTCCGTGTATAAAACCTCGACATCTTTCAAACAAACAATGTCCTCGTCATCATATTCTTCATCAATACAACCCTTTGCACAAAATTTCATGGTACATACCTTCACGTTTCGTGAACATTCCTTTTTTAAAACATTCATTAAAGATTTCTTTTTATCTCGCATAGGTTTCTCCTTCTATTTCAAAATAAAAAAATTCGACATTATTTTCATTAATAAAAATAACTAAACAAATTCGGCAATGAAAAAAACGAAAAAATATAAAATAATAATCAGTGAAACGGAGAAAATAGAAATGGAAAACATTATAAAAAGTTCATCTTCACTGCTTTTGGCGGAAGGAATATTTCTAATCTTATCAGGGATTACAATGGTTTATTTATCGCAAACAACAACCATTTTCTTTGCTTTTTTACTGAGCCTAGGCTTGCTGTTTTTGGGACTATACAAAACAATAAACAACATTCTTTTGAGAAAAGAACTTCAAACCCCCGTATTGGCAATTTTAAGCGGAATTTTATTATCGGCAATCGGTTTATATTTGATTTTTAATCCGATTTTTAACACGATATTTTTAACGCTGACCGTGGCAATATATCTTATTTTGGAAAGCATAAATTCATTTTCAAACGCATTTTTGGAAAAGAAATTTAAACAAAATTTTTGGCTCGGCATTTTTGCCGGCATAATTCAAATTTTACTCGGAATAATAATCATAACGGGATTACCTTATACCGCAACTTGGGTTATAGGTATGATTATGGGAATAAATTTTATATTTGCAGGCATGAACTCAATCATTTTATACAATACATTAAAGCGGTTTGTTTATTAAACCCGAAACATAATCGTAATAAGGATTTTTTGGTGAATTTTTAAGCAGATTTTCCAATTGTTCCGAATTAATATAACCCATATTATATGCGACTTCTTCCAAACAAGCGATTTTTATTCCCTGATTATCTTCAATCGTTTTAACAAATTGAGAAGCCTGAAGCAGAGATTCCTGCGTTCCCGTATCCAACCATGCAAATCCCCTTGTTAAAAGCTCAACGGAAACATTACTTTCGTTTAAATATTTATTGTTCAAATCGGTAATTTCCAATTCGCCTCGCTTTGAGGGGTGTAAAGTTTCGACATATTTTACAACATTATTGTCATAAAAATATAATCCCGTAACCGCATATTGTGATTTCGGCTTTTTGGGTTTTTCTTCAATTGACAAAACATTATTATTTTCATCAACTTCAACAACGCCGAAACGTTGCGGGTCTTTAACCAAATAACCGAAGAGAGTTGCACCTCCCGATTTTTTGATTTTCTTTACGGCATTTTTCAGCGTTGAAGTAAAATGATGACCGTAAAAAATATTATCTCCCAATATCAAAGCAACATTACTTTTTCCTATAAATTCCTTTCCCAAAAGGAACGCTTGTGCAAGCCCTTCCGGTTTTGGCTGAATTTTATAAGAAAATTTAATTCCCAACCTTGAACCGTCACCGAGTAATTTTTCAAATTTATTAATATCTTCGGGAGTCGAAATTATTAAGATGTCTTTTATTCCTGCAAGCATTAGCACCGAAATCGGATAATAAATCATCGGTTTGTCATAAACCGGCAACAACTGTTTTGAAACGGCAATTGTCGAGGGATACAGTCTTGTTCCCGCACCGCCTGCTAAAACAATTCCTTTCATTCGCACCTCAATTCAATATACTCTTTTAATGCCGTTTCCCAATTTCGGCATCTGCCTTCGTTTGCCATTCGGCTGTTATGCGGTCTTTTTGCCTTACGTGGAAATTCCTCCGTTTTGCACGGCAATAAATTTATCGTATTTCCTGTTAATTCAAATATTTTTTTTGCAAATCCGAACCAACTTGTTTCACCGCTTCCGCAAATATGATATATGCCGAACGGCTCTTCATCAAGCAATATATCACATAAAGCACATGCAAGGTCATAAGTCCGAGTAGGGCAACCGATTTGGTCATCAACAACTTTTATTTCGGGCTTATCTTTTAATGCTATCATTGTTTCGACGAAATTTTTACCATGGTGACCGTAAAGCCAACTTGTACGTATAATGTAATGTTTTTCGAGTGACTTTACGAGTTCTTCACCTGCAAGTTTTGTTCTTCCGTACTCGTTTATGGGATTTACCGTATCCGATGGCACATACTTTCCCTTTTTTGTGCCGTCAAAAACATAATCCGTGGAGATATAAACAATACCGATATTCAGTTTTTTACACACGGCTACGATATTTCCCGTACCTTCGACATTAATTTTATATGCCGTTTCTTTTTCATCCTCCGCACCGTCAACATTTGTATAAGCACCGCAATGTATGACAAAATCCGGCATTTCTTTTGTCAAAACTTTTTCAACAAGACTTTTATTCGTAAAATCCATTGAATTAATATCGGTTTCGACAACATCAAAATCTTCATCTTCCAAAACGGGGCATAAATCCTGCCCGAGCATTCCGTTTGCACCTGTAACGAGTACTTTCATTATTTCGCACCTGCTATTTTATTTTCAATATTTTTAATCCAAACCCTGTTTTGCAAATACCAGTCAATTGTTTGTTTAATGCCTTCTTCAAAGGTCAAAGACGGTTTCCAGCCCAACTCATACGTAATTTTGTCGTTGCAGATTGCATACCTTCTGTCATGTCCCAAGCGGTCTTTGACATATTCAATCGAACGTTCGTCTTTATTCATTGCATTCAAAATCAAACGTGTAATTTCAATGTTTGTTTTTTCGTTATGACCGCCGATATTGTAAACTTCACCTTCTCTGCCCTTGTGCAAAACGGTATCTATCGCACTGCAATGGTCATAGACATATAACCAATCCCTGACATTTTTTCCGTCACCGTATATCGGAACTTTCTCGTCTTTTAATAATTTTGAAATAAAAAACGGAATTAATTTTTCGGGATACTGATAAGGTCCGTAATTATTTGAACAACGAGTAATAAGAACGGGAAGTTTATAAGTTTCGAAATAAGCCCGTACAAGCATATCAGCACTTGCTTTGGAAGCGGAATAAGGACTGTTCGGCGATAAAGGAGAAGTTTCCGTAAAAAATCCGTTTGTACCGAGTGAACCGTAAACTTCGTCCGTTGAAATCTGAATAAACCTGTCAACGCCCAAATCTTTTGCATTTTGCAACAGATTTAAAGTTCCTCTGATATTTGTATCAACAAAAATTTCCGGACCTTCAATAGACCTGTCAACATGACTTTCCGCAGCAAAATTAACAACGCAATCCGCTTCGGCAACCAAATCCCTTACCAATTTTTTGTCGTTTATATTACCGTGAAAAAAAGCGTAATTTTTATTATCTTTTATATCATCAAGATTTTCTATGTTTCCGGCATAAGTCAAAGCGTCCAAATTAAGTATTTTGTAATCGGGATATTTGTTAATAATATGCCTGATAAAACAACTGCCGATAAAGCCGGCACCGCCCGTAACCAAAATTTTCATTATAAATCCTCAACATCTTTTAAAAACGGCTGATTTAAGTCTTTTTCGCTTAATTGCGGTGCGAAATCAATTTGCCAATCAATATTTATATTTTGGTCATTCCAACGTATCCCGCAATCGTGTTCTTTTGAATATTCGCAAGATGTTTTGTACATCAATTCGGCACTGTCGCTCAAAACAACAAAACCGTGGGCAAAGCCTTCCGGAATATACAACATAAATTTATTTTCTTCCGATAATTCAACCCCGACCCATTTAGAAAAAGTCGGTGATGATTTTCTTATATCAACCGCAACATCAAAAATTTTCCCTTTAACACACCTGACTAATTTCGCCTGTTGCTTGGGAGTTTTCTGATAATGTAAACCTCTTAATACCCCTTTTGAAGATTTTGAATGATTATCCTGACAGAAATCAACATTAATTCCGTTAGCAAAAAACTCCGATTTTTTATAAGACTCCGTAAAAAAGCCTCTGTCATCATTAAATACTTTCGGTTTAATCAAAACAACATCGGGAATTATCGTTTTTTCAAATTCAAAGGGCATATAATCTCCGTTTCTTGTTTGAATTATAGCAAAAAACGGCGAATAAATAAACGATTTATTTTATTTCAAGCAATAAGTTGGTAAATTCAATATCATCATAATCGACAGAGGAAGTTTTAAAGAGGTTTCTTCCGGTTCTTATTGTTATGTTGTTTAATTGATTGGATTTAATCAAACCTGACGGAAGCTTGATTTTTTGATTATCGCCGTTTATTTTAATTTCGGAGATTTTGTTTCCGTTAAAAAAGAGTTCCGGCGGACTGGAATAAGCCGTTAAGACTTTTGATTGTCCCAATCTTTGAGCAAAAATCGTATCTATGCCGATAATCGAACCGATTGTTAAAAAAAGAGTTTCGCTTGATTTAAGCGGTTTAATTTTAAAATCTTTCGAATAAAACGCACCGTTGGAAGAAGTCGAAAACTCAAAGGCATTGGCACTGTTGGGCGAATAGGAATTATCACCGATATGAATCATATCCGTATCCAAAATAATATCTTGCGGTGTAGTTTTTTCTATTCCTATTTGAATGGGGTGTCTGCCTGTTTCGTTTAAGGTCATTGAATAGGGTTTGTAACCGTTTTTAGCCAATGACATAATGGTCGGTGAATCAATTTCGGTTTTCAATTTAAAAGAACCGTTTTTATCCGTTTTTGTGACATAATTTTTGGAAGGAATTTTTATAATAACCCCTTCAATCGGAACATTCGTTGCGGAATCGTATATTTGATTAATATCTTTTCTTGTTTGCTTTGATACTTCACCTGTTATAACCTTAGAAAAAGAGGGTATTCCGAGCAGCAAAATAATTAATATCGATAAGAGTTTCATTTGTTCCAATCCTTTTTTTCAGTTTAAAAAACTCCCTTAAAAAAAAATATGGTAAATCGGATATATTTTATTTTCGATAAATAACTATTATAATAATTTCAAAGATAAAAATCCGTTTTTTTCGGAACCATAAAAACGCAAAATCATGCTAAAATTTCAAAAATTTAAAAACTGCCGATGTTTTAAGCAACAGACCGTACCCAACTTCTACAAAGTCTATGAATAAAAATTCGGCTGTTCGTTATTCGTTGTTTTTCTGATGTATCTGCGAAATGATTTAATAAAACATTTTAGTATTTCAGGCAAAGTACCGTATTTTATATCTTATATTCGAGAGAGGTTTTTGCAATTTTACATTTCCGCTTTTTCAGACATTTCTCTTTTCCAGCAATAAAGAAAATAAAATCCTAAGTACAAATATATTCCCCACATTATTATCAGGGCGAAGGTATCGGAACCGTTTATATATGCTTCAATCCACATTATTACCGATAATGCGTTGACGATTATCCATATATACCACTGTTCAATACACCTTTTTACTGTCAAAATCAAGCCGATTACGGATAATCCGGTTACAATTCCGTCCATATACGGGGTCTTATCATTCATCATCAATAAAACATTAACGGTAAACACACAAGCCAAAACGGATATTATTCCGTAAAAAATTCGCTCATTTTTACTTAATCTGGTCTTTTCAATTTGCAAAGAGTCTTTTTTTAAGTGTTTTTTCCACTTTATTATCCCGACAATTTCCATAGGAAAATAATAACAAAAATAGAGCATAAAATTTCCGTAAAATGAGTTTGTAAAAGCCAAATAAGAATAACACAACGTTCCTGCCATACCGATATAATAACAATAATATTTGCCCTTGCCCGCCAAAATGGTATAACTCATTCCACAGATTGCGGATATCATTGAAGGAATACAATCGCCTTTTAACACGGATATTGCAAAAATTACACACAGCGTTAACGGAAAAAAAATTCGTTCGGGCTTTGAAAAATCGTTTATTTCTCTTTTTATTGAATTTATTATTTTCATTTCTTAATTATAAAATAAATTTCCGTTATTTATTGTAACAAATCATTTTATTTGTCACATTTTTATTATCCTATTGTTATATGAAAATAAATCAGGTAAAAAATTACAATCATACTTCGAGTTTCAAAGGAGCATTAAACAACAAAGTTCTTTTATCGTCTTTGGAAAAAATTGCCGACCACGGAACGACTTTTGTCGCCGGCACAACTCTTGTTATGTCTGCCGCAGTAAGACCACTTGTAATTTCGTTAACACCTGAGGTTGACAAAGAAAACAAAAAGTATGCCGCAGCAAATTCAATAGCTTCCGGCATTACAAAATTCGCACTTACCGAGGCGATTGCATTTCCCGTTGAAAATGCTTTAAAAAATATTGATAAAAATCCTTCACGTTTTCTTTGCGAAAATTCGATTTCCAAGTTAAAAGGAAATGCCACGACCCTGCAAAGTTCGCAACCTTACAAAGTGTTAAACCAATTTTTGAAAATGTCGTCGGGATTTATTACGGCAATTCCCAAATCAATGCTTACGATAGCACTTTTACCTCTGATTACGGATTTACTTTCCTCACCAAAAAGAAATAAAACGCAAAAAAATCCGAGCGGCATACAAAACACGGTTAAAAATACTTTTGATTGTACAAAAGCTCCAAACACGGAAATCCCCAAAGTTTTCAGCGAATTTAACGGTAAAATTTCCTTTAAAGGTAATCATCAAACCTTAACAAAAAGTGTTGCAAAAATCTTTAACAACAAAAAAATTCAAGATTTCATCATAAAACATAATTTTGATGAAACAAACATTGCAAGAAATATGTCAATTGCAACGGATATATTGCTGACGGGTTCTTACACACTAAGGACGATGTCGGATAAAAAAATAAACTCAGACAACAAAAAACCGCTTATTTTCGGAAATCTTTTTTCAACGGCGGTTTCATTGTCGGCGGGATGTTTTATTGACAAACTCGTTCAGAAAAACACAAAAAACTTTATAAAAAAGTTCACTCTTGCAAACCAAAACGACCCCAAATTGCACAAATATATTCAGGGCATAAACATTCTCCGTCCAACACTTATTTTTGCAGGCATATACTACGGCTTATTGCCGATTGCTTCAACATATTTCGGCGATAAATTCGACAAATTTACAAAGAAAAACAGAACCGCTATTTAACGTTTTTATCTTTGTTGTCGCTTAATTCACGAGTAATAATCAGCTTTAATATACGACCGCCGATATAAGCACCGGTACCCAATGCAATTACCGCACCTGCACCGGTCAAACTCGTGAGTACGGCGGCGGCTGCCAATGCCGTTGCTATTAAACCGATTTGAAACTTTAACATTTCGGCTTTTTGCATTCTCAATTCCCGCCTTGCCAACTCGGTTGAATCCGGCATGTTTCTTCTTACAAGAATATCTTTTGTCATATTGTTCGTTTCGGAAAACGACGGTGCTTGTTTTACGACATTACTTTCAAATAATTTCGGGGATAAACTTTCCAACTTTGCAACTTTACTTTTAACTTCAAAAATATCTTTCGTAAGTTGTTTATCAAGCATAACACGGTCTTCGCTGCGTCTGTCTTTACCGCTGCGTCTGTCTATTGCGACAGGGATGTTTTGTTGTCGTCTGTCGGCACTTCTTTTATATTGAGGATATAGACCGTTTATTGCGTACATTTTTCACCGTTTTATTTATTCTAAAGCAGAACAAATTATTTTTTGCCATATTATTACATTATGTAAAAAATTTTAAACCATATTTTAATTTTTAGCAATATTTCTTTTACTTGATTTTTAATACCCTTATAAGGTCTTATATATGAAAATTCAAAATAATTATTGTGATTATAATTCATATTTAAAAACGCCGAAAAAGTCAAATGATAAGTCGTTTGGCTCAAATACCGTGAACAATTTTCTTCAAAACGGAACAAAAGTACAAGCGACAAATCCTGCGGATTTATCCGTTATAAATTCAAATTTACCCGTTTCATATACAAAAATTACGGATATTTCAATTCCGGGTTTGGAAAACAAAGCCTCTTTATTCAGACTTTCAAACGGTCAGAAAGTTGTAATTTTGCCGAAAGAAGGTCCGACATATATAAGAACCTCCTTTAACACCGGCTCTTTTAACGAACCCGATAATCTAAGGGGCATCAGCCATTTTATAGAACATAATTTGTTTAACGGAAGCAAAGACCTTGCGCCGGGAGAATATGACAAAAAACTTGCAAAGTTAGGCGGATATACAAACGCTTATACAAACACAAACGAAACTCAATATTATTTGCGTTTGCAATTACTTGACGATTCTTATCTTGAAGAAGCAATCAAACTTAATGCACTGCAAACTCAGTTTCCGACTTTCCCCGCAGAACAATTGGAGAAAGAAAAAGAACCGGTAAAATCGGAAATTGATATGTACAAGGATATTTCTTCCGATAAAACATATAATACAATGTTGAAAAATTTGTTTAATATATCCTCGACCTCGGAAGGATTAATTATCGGAAACAAAGATAATATAAATTCTTTTACAAGGAACAATGTTCTTGATTATTATAACACCTGGTACACGCCCGATAACGCCGTTACGGTGATAACCGGCGATGTTGATGTAAATGAAACAATGCAACTTGTAGCAAAATATTATAATAAAAAACCTGATTTTTCGCATATAAATAAACGACAATACGAAGTTTTAACACCTCGGACGACACCGTGCAGAGTCGATTTTACCCATACGGGTGACCCTGAAGCAAATATTTGTATCGGTTTCCCGATTGAGGAAAATACACCAAAAGCGGAATTACACAAACTTTCGGTTCTTATTGATTTGTTGTATTCTTCAAATTCAACACTAAGTAAAAAACTTGATAAATATGCAGTTTTACCGATATTTTCGATTGAAAATTTTTTAAATAAGACCTCAGCCCCAAAAGCTCTTGAATTTTCCGCTTTTCTTTCGGAAGAGCAGGTTGAAGATGTTTTAAAAAGCATATATGAAGGAATTACGGATATAATAAATAATCCGCCGTCACAAGCGGAAATTAACGGGGTTGTCAAATCGCAAATTCAAAATATGAATAATCATGCGGAATATTCCGAATCCATAAGTGACCGGCTTGTATCAATGGTTAAAGATAACGATTTGGATTATTTTGAAGACAAGAAAAAGGCAATTTCCAATATAACACCGAAAGATATTTCCGATTTGGCAAGAAAATTTCTTGATTTGAACAGAATTTCAATAGCGGTTTCTCATCCCGAATCAACTCCAATCGCACAAATAAAACAAAATTACGTTAATTCAAATAAAAAATCCGTATCTTTCGGAAAATCAATTGATATACACAAAACACTTGAAAATAACATTAATAATACAAAAAGATATAAACTGCAAAATAATTTGGAACTTTCAATCATTCCTTCAAAAAATAAAGCGGACTCGGTATTTAATCTTTTAATAAAACCCGATGTTAAGTTTAACTCTTATAATGCGGAACTTATGGTTACAAAGATATTATTGCAAAGAGGAACTGCATTTAAAAACAATGAGGCTTTTTCAAAATTAAAAGAAGAATTAAATACGGGTATTATTGTTTGTAATTTAGCAAACGGACTCTTTTTTTCAATGACAACTCCCCCCGATAATTTGGAAAAAGCATTGCCGTTGCTGAAAGAAACACTGCTTTCTCCGAATTTTACGCAAGAAGAATTTGAAAGAGCAAAAAAACTTGTAAAAGAAGAATTGCTTACAAAACAAAAAAGTCCCTATGATAAATTGTATAGGACTTTGCTTCCGTGGAATAAGGAATATGCGGATATTGACGAACAACTTAAAGCCTTGGACAAACTGACTTTAAACGATATTGAAAAAAAATATAACGTGCTTTTGACAAATTCGCAAGCAAGTGCAACACTTTGCACCTCCGTAAGCGAAAATCCTCAAATTCAAAACCGGGTAATTAATAATTTGTCGGTAGATATGCCTCAATTCGGTCAATTTAAACCTTCCAAAGCATATAATGAAATATGTAAAACCGTTATCGACAAAGAATGTATATTGACAGAGGTTAACGAACAGTCACAAGCGGATATTTTGCAGTCATACCTGTATAAAAGCACCGAAAACATTGATGATATTGCAAAAATAAAACTGCTTGACAATATTTTGGGTTCGGGAGGAATGTCATCAAGACTGTTTGAGGACTTACGCAATAAAGAAAAACTTGCATACCATGTTTCTTCATCGCTTGATACAACAGGTTCTTATGATTTGATAAACTTAAATATACAAACTTCAACGGATAATTTAATTACGCCCGAGGCTTCCTCTCAAAACGTAATTAAAGCACTTGAAGGATTTGAACGAAATGTTAATGATTTAAAAATGAATTTAGTTTCGGAAGAAGAATTAGCATCTGCAAAACAAAAACTGATTTCCGATATTTTGGATTCAACGGAAGGTAATTCTTCGGTTGCAATGAAAGAATTAACAAATAAAATGAAAGTTTACGGCGTAAAATATGATTTAGAGCTTGTAAAAGCGATAGAAAAAGTTACGGTTGAAGATATAAG
>CAZHCP010000034.1:0-16412 GCA_964531015.1 uncultured Muribaculaceae bacterium | reverse complement strand
TTTTGCTTAAAATCAATAAATTTCTTTTTAGCGGGAGAATACAGATAGTAATTAAAAGAACGGTTATTAACGGAAACTTTTATTGCGTTATGCCAATCCGTTCGGAAGTAAGTTTTGTTTTCCTCGTTTAACAAATTAATTGTTTCAAAATGCGGATGATTATAATTGTTTTTACCTGTTGAAATTACAACGGAAGAAACATTTTTCAGCAGGTCGGAATTTAAAGTTTTTTCAGCTCCGTGGTGACCCGATTTTAACACCGCAATATTATTTTTATAATTTTCGGGGAGCGAATTATAAGAGTTAATTCCGCCGTCACCCATAAAAAGAAATTTTTTATTGAAGGTGTCCAACAAAACAATAACCGATTTGTCATTTTCGTCTTTTAATAAAGGAGAGGCGGGTTTTATTGCGTTTAGCGTAAAATTCTTTTCTTTGTAAATCAGTGTATCATTTGTTATGATTTTTGAATTTAATTTGTTTTGATTAATGTAATCAATAATTCCTGCCGACAAACGTGTATTTTCATAAGTATCGGGGTGGTAAATATTCTCTGTTTCTAATTTTTGTAAAATATTTATTGTTCCGCCTGCGTGGTCGGAATCAAAATGAGAAAGAATTAACGAATTAAGGTTTTTAATACCTTTGTCCTTTAAATATTTGATTATTATATAATCCGCTTGCGAAGAAGATGTATTATAAGGTAATTTTGCGGTATCAATTAAAAAATATTTGCCGGACGGCGATTTTATCAATATCGCATCGGCATTTCCCACACTGAAATAAATAACCTCCGTTTGTTTTGAAAAATCGGGAATAAATGTCAGGGCAAAAAGTAAAATCAAGCCCGCAGGAACAAAAAATAATCTTTTTCTCTTATATTTTTTCAACAAAATAAATGTCGTTGAAATCAAGAAGGAAAAATAAAGTAAAATTTGCCAAACGGAAGGCTTTTGAACTTCAATTATATTAAAGGGTAAAGAATAAAAGAAATCGGCAACTTTAACAATATAAATTAAAAGGGGGTTAAGAATAAAATCGACCGCAAAACAAATTTTTTGTGCGAGAAAAGGAATTAAAGCAATAACTGAACCCGTAAATCCTAAAAAAGAAACAATGCTTAAAACGGGAATTATTGCAATATTGGCAAAAACCGCATATAAAGAAAACGTATTAAAGCAAAACATTTGTAACGGAGAAGCATATAATTGTGCAACAAAAGGAATCATACAGGCTCCGAGTACGTAGTTTAAAAATTTGAATTTAAAATTAAAGCGAATTAAAGGTGAAGTAAAAATCAATGCAAAAGTTACGATAAACGAAAGCTGAAATCCTATGTCAAAAATCATTAAAGGATTTATCAGTAACATAAACAACGCTACGAAAAACAATAAACCCAATGTTGAAGTATGTCTGTTTATAAGTTTTCCCAAAAGAATTAAGGTCAGCATTAAAAAAGCTCTTATGACGGGAGGCCCGAAACCGGTCATACAAGTGTAAACCAAAATCATTAAAATTCCCGATAATATAGAAAATTTATAGTTAAAACGCAGATTTTTCGCAAAGAAAAACCAAATTCCGAAAATCAAAGTTACGTTCATGCCCGAGGCTGATAATATATGAAAAATCCCCGATTTTATAAAAGCGGATTTTGTTTCTTCATCGGGATTAACGGCATCATCACCGAAAATCATTCCGCCCAAAACTTCAATCATCGGTGATTTTATATTTTGAGCATGAATTTTAAGAATATCGGTTCTTGTATCATTTAATTTCGCAATTAATTTGCCTTTGAAATCGGTGGCGGAGGATACTATTTCCCAATCTTCGGTAACATAAAGCAGTGAAAATGTATTTTTAAATTGAAGATACCGTGCATAATCAAACTGCGAAGGATTTACGGCAGGTGAAGGTGTTTTTAAGTAACCGTTCATTTTAATCGTATCTCCGATTTTTATTTTTTCGATTTTTTCCGCTTTATCCGTAATTGTCACATAGCATTTTGCTTTGTTAAGATTGTATTTAACATTATCATTTTCAACGGTGAAAACTTTTGCATAAAATTTTGTTTTGTCCGACTTGTTATTTGTCGGAATTGACAAAACTTTTGCTTCCGTTATTACCTCATTGTCGGAGAAAGGAACTAAATCATCATCATAATTAAGATGTAAAGATGTATTAATTATTGAAATAAAAAATAATAGAAGAATTGTACAAAGGTGATTAAAAGAACACGGTTTCTTTTTTATATAAATATATATAAGTGCAAAAATGAATAAGAAAGCAAAAATAAAAAATAAGGAATTAAAGAAACAAACAATTCCCAAAATATAAATAAAAGTTAACAAAAATATTTTAAGAGGTTCGGACATATACACAAATCACCGGTTTGAAAAAGGTGTGAGAAATAAATTCTCACACCGAAAAAAAATACTAAATCATTGTTTTTCTGATTTTATTTTTTGAGTTTTCAATATCTTTAATTCTGTTTTCAATTGTTTTAATTTGAGAATTAAGGACTTTGCGTTGTTCTTTAATTAATTTATATTGAGTATCGACTTCCTGAAATTTTGATTTGTGTTCCAATAATTCGTTACGCAAATTAACCTGAGCGGTATCAAGTTCAAACAAGGCATTGTTAAAGCTGCTGCTTTGACCTGAAATTGCATTTTGAGCAATATTTGACTGTGATTGAATATCTGAATTAATTGTTTTGTTTAAAACCGACTTGGAAGAAGAAGCAACCGGATTTGTTTTCGGAGCGGAATAGATAGCCGGAGTCGATTCGCTGACCGCTTTTGTTGACGTTGCATAAGAAACATTTGATTTGTCGCTTGTTGTAACGGCAGTTGCCGAAGAATATTCGGTCGGGTCAAAAACCATGCCCGCTGCAAAGACGCTTCCCGATGTTAATAGCATAATCAATGAAAATATAAGAAAATTCTTTTTCATAAAATCCCCCACTTAAAGAAATAAATATGTACAAATATATTATACAATAATTTAGGGAATAATTGCTAAAAATTTTCGGCAGTTTTAAAATAAATTATAAATAATAAACTACGAACGGGAAGAAAATGGACAATTCGATAAAAGGATTAACGAATAAGAACAGCGAGAAACTGACGGCATTGTTGAATAAAAAGACATCTTTCGGAATAAGCGGAACAACGAATTGTTTAAGAATGTTAATTGTTGCGGAAATTTTACTGAAAAATTCAAAAAAAGTAATATATATAACGGAGTCGGAGCAGGGGGCGTTAAAATTTCAAAACGATTTAAAAAACCTGTTTGATATTTCGGCGGAAATATTCCCTTATCAGGACGGTTCAATATATGATACAAACGGAAAAAATTTGTATAAATATGCAAAGCAGATTGAAATAATCGAAAATATAACTAACAACAAAATAATAATTATTCCGATAAAGGCACTTTTTGAGCGTTTCCCTATAAAATCGTTTTTTGAGGAAAACAATATAAAAATAAAGATTGATGATGAAATTAATACGGAAACGTTAATAAAAAATCTTGTAAAAAACGGATACAAACGTAAAGTATCGGTAGCCGATGTCGGAGAATTCAGCGTAAGGGGAGATATAATCGACATATTCCCGTTAAGCGAACAACCGTTCAGAATTGAGCTTTGGGGAGATACCGTAACCGATATAAGAACTTTTGACAATAACACGCAAAAAAGCACGGGAAAAGCGAAAGAAGTTATAATTCAGCCGGTATACAAATTTATTCTTAACGATACTTCATACAAAAAATTAGAAAATTGTGCGGATAAAGAGGAAGAAACTCATCTTGAAATAATTGAAGAGTTAAAAAATAAGAATTATTTTGAAGGAATTGAATACTACGAAAATTGTTTTAATAAAAATTTATATCCCGTTACCGATTTTGTGCCGAATGATTTTGTCTTTATATTTGATGATTACACTCAATTTAAAACGAAATACGAACAAGGCGTAAATACACTTGATAACAGGTATGAAGAAAATATAAAAACAAAATTGACAATTCCCGCAGATAATAAACAACATTTAAGGCTAAGCGAATTTTTAAGCAAAATAAGTAAAGACGAAAAAATATATTTTGATAATTTTTTATCGGAAGAATTTGAAATAAATTTGGAATATGAAAGCGAGTTAATTCCGTATTTTAATAACGGGAACGAAGAAATTGCAAAGTTTATAAAAAAGAAATTAAAAGAAGGCTATAAGATTGTAATTGCCACGAATTATAAAAAAAGAACGGAAGAAATTTTAAAAGAAAACGAAATTGCTTTTTCGGAAAACGATGAAGAAAATACGGTATATATTCGTGAAAATACAATAGGCTCGGGAACCGTTGCAAATGACCATAAGTTAATAATAATAACGGATAAAGAACTTTATAACAAACGCAACAAGGATTTAACGGGGAAAAGATATAACAAAAGAAGAGAAAATCCCGATTATATAGAAAGCCTGAACGATATAAAAGAAGGTGATTATATCGTTCACATGATACACGGGATAGGAATATTTAAAGGTCTGACGAAACAGGAAATCGATAAGGAAGAAAAAGATTACCTGACGATAGAATATGCAAAAGGCGATAAACTTCATATTCCTGCCGAACAAATAAATATGTTGTGCAGGTACAGAGGCTCCGGAAACGTAATGCCGGCTTTGTCGAAAATGGGCGGAAACGATTGGAACAATACCAAAACGAAAGTGAAAAAATCCGTTGAAGAAGTTGCACAAGATTTAATCAATTTGTATGCGTTGAGAAAAATAAGTAAAGGCTACGCATTTGAACCGGACAGCGTATGGCAATACGAAATGGAGGATAATTTCGATTATACGGAAACCCCCGACCAAATGAAGGCTATAAATGAAACAAAAGCGGATATGGAATCGGATAAGCCGATGGACAGACTGATATGCGGTGATGTCGGATTTGGGAAAACGGAAGTGGCTTTAAGAGCAATATTTAAAGCCGTAATGTCATCAAAGCAGGCTGCAATTATAGTTCCTACAACCATTCTTGCACTTCAACATTTTCAAACGATATCGGAACGATTTAAACCTTACCCCATAAAAGTTGAATTACTTTCACGATTTAAGAGTAATAAAGAACAAAAAGAAATAATAAAAAAATTAATATCCGGTGAAATTGACGTAATAGTCGGCACGCACAGATTATTGCAAAACGATATTCAATTTAAAGATATAGGCTTAACGGTAATCGATGAAGAACATAAATTCGGGGTAAAGCATAAAGAAAAATTAAAACAAATGAAAAAGAACATCGATATATTAACGATGTCTGCAACTCCTATTCCGAGAACGCTTTATATGTCTTTGTCGGGCATAAAGGATATGAGCATAATAAACACGGCTCCGACAAACCGTTTACCCGTTAAAACCGTTGTATGCGAATACAAACCCTCCGTAATAAAAAATGCGATAAATTATGAAATTGAAAGAGAAGGTCAGGTATTTTACCTTTATAACAGAGTGGAAAGCATATACGAGTTCGGCGAAGAATTGAAAAAATTAATGCCGAATATAAGGCTTGCAATTGCCCACGGTCAAACGGACAAAAACCTTTTGGAAAAAATAATGACCGACTTCTTAAATAAAGAATATGATGTTTTGTTATGCACGACAATAATCGAATCAGGATTGGATATACCGAATGCCAATACAATGATAATACATGATGCCGATAAATTCGGTTTGGCTCAATTGTACCAAATTAGAGGAAGAGTGGGCAGAACGGACAGGCAGGCATTTTGTTACTGCTTGTATAAAGAAGCAAAAAAACTTACCGCCGATGCCATAAAAAGGTTAAAATACATAAGAGAATTTACAACCCTCGGAAGCGGATATCAAATAGCTTTGCGTGATATAGAAATAAGAGGTGTCGGAAACATATTGGGAACAAAACAGCACGGACAAATGGTTAATGTCGGCTTTGATACGTATTGCCAATTGCTGGAAGAAGCCGTAACCGAAATGCAGGGCGGAGAAACGGAGGAAGTTAAACCGGCAATTGTTGATATAAACGTAACGGCTTATATACCGGATGATTGGGCGGGTTCAAAAGAACAAAAAATGATAGAATATAAGCGTTTGGCTGATGTAAAAACGACAAGCGAACTTGATGTAATACGAACGGAATGGAAAGACAGATTTGCAAAAATCACACCGCCCGTTGAAAATCTTATAAAACTTGTTCAATTAAGATTACTTGCAACACAGGCAAAAATATCTCTTATCAGAGAAGCAGGGTCAGAAATAAGAATTTATACAAACTTTTCAAATGCGGAATGGAGAATAATTGCCGAAAAAGCCGACAGAAATATTACGAAATATATTAAATATATAAAAGCTCCAAACAGCTGTAAAGAGGGAACCGGCATATTATTAATAAATAATTTTCACGGAAATTTTGAAGATTTATTTAACATGCTGTCTAATTTATTTTATCATATTATACATATAGAATATAATTATAATGTAAATTATAATAAACAGTCCAAAAAAGGAGAAAGTTAATGAAGAAAATAAAAATAGCATTGTTTGCACTGACCGCAATGTTTATCTTTACGGGTTGCGGAATAAAAGACAGCGATAAAATCGTAAAAATAAACAATACGGTAATTACGCAAAAAGAATTTGACCAAGCATTTGATACAATCGCATCAAACAACATGTTTTCGCAAATGGGCATAGACCTTAAAAAAGATACGGAAAACGCCTTATCCTTAATGATGAGAGAAAAAGTTATTTCCGAATTAATGGTAAAAGCCTTGTTAAATGAAGAAACGGAAAAAAGAAAAATCAAAGTTACAAAGAAAGAACTTGAAGAAGCCGAAAAAGAAATAATAAATAAATTCGGCAATAAAGAACAGTTTAACCAAATTTTAAAATTAAACGGAGTATCGCAAAAAGATTTCCGTAAGGATTTGGAAGATGAAATAAAAATGAAAAAATACGTTGATTCGATAGCAATGGTATCCGTCGGTGAAGGCGAAGCAAAAAAATATTATGAAGAAAACAATGATAAATTCAGATATCCTCAACGTGTAAGAGCGTCACACATATTAATAGCCGCAAATCCGGAACAGATTAAAGCAAAATTAAAAGAAGAAAATAAAGAAATAAACGAAGACGAATTAAACGTAAAAACGGAAGAACAAATGCGTGCAAAGTTGGAAAAAGCAAGAGAACTTGAAAGAAACGCAAAAAATGACCCGAGTTCGTTTGCCAAAATAGCGAAAGAAAATTCGCAAGACACGGCAAGTGCAATAAGGGGCGGTGACTTGGGATTTTTCGGACGTGAAGAAATGGTTGAACAGTTTGCCGCAAAAGCGTTTGAAATGGCTCCGAATACAATAAGCGAAGTTGTCCAAACTCCGTACGGATACCACATTATTATGGTAACGGACAGAGCGGAAGCGGGTGTTCGTTCTTTTGAAGAAAGCAAAAAAGACATAATTAATTACCTTGAAGGTCAGGATAAAGTTGAAATATTGAAGAACAATATAGAAACTTTAAGAAAAGATGCAAAAATAGAATATTATAATAAGGATTATTCACCGGAAGTAATACAGGATAAAATAAGGAAAGCGGCAGCAACAAATCCGGCATTACAACAGACATTTGAAAATCAAACACAAAACGAACAATAAGAAATAAATAATGCGGGACAAATAAAAATTTGTCCCGCTTTTTAAAGGAGAATATATGTTAATCAAAAGAGAAGAATTAGCGGGGTTATTAAAAAAATTAAGAGAAGAAAAGAAAACAATCGTAACGACAAACGGATGTTTTGATATTTTGCATGTCGGGCATGTCAGATATCTGAACAAGGCAAAGAGCTTTGCGGATGTGCTGATTGTTGCTTTAAATTCCGATAAATCGGTAAAAAGCATAAAAGGCGAAGGCAGACCGATAAATAACGAAAACGACAGAGCGGAAGTATTAAGCGGTTTAAGAAGCGTTGATTATGTAGTATTGTTTGATGAAAATTCGCCCGTTGATTTGTTGCTTGAAATTAAACCGGATGTTCATACAAAAGGTGCGGATTACACATTGGAAACATTGCCCGAAGCAAAAGCCATAACGGAAGCAGGCGGAAGAATAGAATTTATAAAATTCGTTGAAGGTAAATCCACAACTTCAATAATCGAAAAAATGCGTAATTCTTAATAAATTTGAAATTTTTTTTTCAAAATATTAAAATAAGAACATATTTAAAAGAGATATAAAGAGGAAAAGGAAGAATGAGCGAATATTCATTAGAAGAAATATCCGAAATAATCGGCGGATTACTGACGAAAGTCGAAGATGTAAAAATATGCAGAATAGGACCTCCGTTATTGGCGGATGAACATACGCTGGCATTGGCTTTAAATGAAGATGAAATTGAAAACTTAGGCAAAACAAAAGCAAAAGCGGCACTTGTACCGCTCGGTGTGACTTCGGAAACAATATCAACAATCGAATCCGAACGCCCGAGGTTGGCTATGATGAAATTATTACACTTGTTCTATATGCCGCCGGAATCAACCCCCGGAATTCATCCGAGTGCAACGATACATCCTACGGCAAAACTCGGTGAAAATGTTTCGATAGGTCCGAATGTGGTTATTTCCAGAAATGCGGCAATCGGTAAAAATTCCAAAATTCTTGCGAACACATACATCGGAAGAAGCGTTCAAATCGGAGAAAATTGCTTGTTCCACCCGGGTTGTAACATCGGAGATAACGCAATAATCGGAAATAAGGTTATATTACAACACGGAGTAAGTATTGCGGCAGACGGTTTCAGCTTTGTTACCGAAAATCCGAACAACATAGAAAATGCAAAGCAGGAAGGTAAAGCAAAAGAAGATAATACCGACCAAAAAATATTTAAAATTCCTTCAATCGGTTCGGTAGTAATCGGTGATGATGTTGAAATAGGTGCAAATACCTGTATTGATAAAGGAACTATTGAAAATACGGTAATCGGCGAACAAACGAAAATAGATAACCTTGTTCAAATCGGACACAATTGTAAAATCGGAAAAGGTTGTATGATTGTTTCGCAAGTCGGTATTGCGGGAAGTTGTAAAATCGGCGACAGAACAGTTATTGCAGGTCAGGTGGGAATGGCGGACCATATAGAAATCGGTGCCGATTCGATAATAATGGCAAAAGCCGGAATTACGAGAAGTTTTCCCGAAAAATCAATTTTGATTGGTGCTCCGGCAGTTCCGAGAAAAGATTTTATAAAACAACTTAAAACAATGAAAAAAGCGGAAGAATTGATAAGCAAATTCAAAAAATACGAACATTTGTTAAAGGATTAAAAAATGGGAACAATAAAAAAAGAAGTTGTTTTAAAATCGGTTGCACTGATGACGGGAATTGACTCGGAAGTTAAAATCGTACCGTCCGATAAAAAAGGAATAAGATTTCATATAAATAATCAGATTATCGAAGCAACGATTGAAAATGTCGTATCAACGGAGCATTGTACCGTAATAGGCAATGCAAACGCAAAGGTAATGCTTATAGAGCATTTTATGGCTGCGTGTGCGATTTTGAAAATCGACTCTTTGGACGTATATTTAAGCCATTTTGAATTACCGATACTTGACGGCGGTTCAAAAGAATGGGTTGACGCATTTAAAAATGCGGGAATAGAAAACCCGGATACGGCGGTTTATAAAGTAAAAGAACCTTTGTATTATTTAAACGGAAAAACTCATCTTGTCGTATTGCCTTCCGATACTTTGAATGTTACTTACGGAGTAAATTTTAAGCATAAAGATTTAAACAATCGTTGGGTTTCTTTAAATATTGATAATATTGACGAAATAACAAAGGCAAGAACTTTCGGATATTTAAACGAGCTTGAAATGTTGCAAAAGGCAGGATATGCAAGAGGTGCAAACATAAATAACACGGTAGGTTTAACGGCGGATGGTTACACAACGGAATTAAATACGGAGTATGAACCTGTAAAGCATAAAATATTGGATATTATCGGTGATTTTTATTTATCCGGTTTTAACATATTGAATGCGAAAGCCGAAATAATCGTAAAAGAAGCGGGGCATACCGTACATACGATTGTTGCAAAAGAGTTAAAAAATAAATATATTGTGGAGGAATAATGACTGAAACGGAAAATCAAATAACAACAATGGATATTACGGAAATCATGGCTATAATCCCGCACAGATATCCGTTTATACTGGTTGACAGAGTAACGGAATGTGTGTTGGGTAAGTATTGTAAGGGATATAAGAACCTGACAATAAACGAAGAGTTCTTTTGCGGACATTTCCCCGGAAACCCCGTAATGCCCGGAGTATTGCAATTGGAAGCAATGGCACAAATGTCTGCGGGAGCTTTGGCACCGTTGCCGCAATATAAAGATAAATTATTCTTATATGCGGGAATAGACGGCGTAAGATTTAGAAAACCCGTCAGACCCGGTGACAGATTTGACATGGAAACCGAAGTCGTTAAAATAAAAGGGCCGATAGTAAAAGTGCATGCAAAAGGCTCTGTTGACGGACAATTGGCAGTTGAAGCGGACTTAATGTTTTCTGTTGTAAATAAATAATAAAAAGGAGATATAAAATGGCAATACATAAATCAGCCGTAATTGCGGAAGGTGCGGTAATTCCGGCAAGTTGTGAAATCGGTCCGAATGTTGTAATCGGCGAAGGCGTAAAACTCGGAGAAAACGTCAAAATATTGGCAAATGCATATATTGAGTACAGTGAAATAGGTTCCGGAACTGCAATATATCCGTTTGCAAGTATAGGAACCGCTCCTCAGGATTTAAGCTACCACGGACAAAAAACCGGAGTTGTTATCGGTGAAAACTGTATAATAAAAGAATACGTAACCATAAACAGAGGTGCGGGAGAAGACGGAGCCGTAACAAGAGTCGGAAATAAATGTTTGTTTATGGCTTCAGCGCATGTTGCACATAACTGTGTTGTTGAAGATGAAGCGATTTTTGCTAATTTGGCAACAATCGGCGGACATTGCCATATCGGTAAAGGTGCATTTTTAGGCGGTATGAGCGTATATCATCAAAATGTAAGAGTCGGAGAATATACTATAGTTTCAGGTTTTTCCGCAACAAGAATGGATATTCCGCCGTTTGCAAAAGCGGCAAGTGCTCCGGCAATATTACACGGACCGAATGTCATCGGTTTAAAACGCAGAGGATTTTCAAAAGAAGAAATTGCAAATATCAGAGCCGCATATAAGATGATACAGGCAAGAACAACAACTTTGACAAACGTTGTAAACGAACTTGAAGCAAAATATCCCGATGATAAAAACATAAAACGTATAATAGAGTTTATCAGAACCTCCAAAAGGGGAATATACTTGGGACGTGTAAATTCGTTACATGATGATGAGGTATAAACAAAATGGATAACTTGTGGGAAAGATACGCAAAAGTATTGGTTGAATATTCGGTGAACGTGCAACCGAAAGAACTTACAGTAATAAGAACCGACTCATATTTATCTCAACCGTTGGTAAAGGAAATATATAAACAGGTGTTGTTGCGTGGCGGATATCCCGTTGTCAGAATGGGAGTTGAAGGCTTAAACGAGGTTTTCATAAAAAACGCAACCCCGGAACAACTCGAATATATCGACCCGATGACGGAAATTGAGTATGAACGGGCAAAAAATCTTATTTCGATAGGTGCCCCTTTGAATGTAAAAAGTATGGCAAGATTGGATTCAAAAAAACTTGCAAAGCGTTCAAGCGTAATGAAACATTTGTCGGAAAAGATGTTAAACCGTGCGGCAAAAGGCGAATTAAAATGGGTTATTGCCGATTTCCCGACGAATGCTTTGGCTCAGGAAGCAAACATGTCGTTGGAAGAATATACCGAATTTTTAATAAAAGCGTGCTATTTGCATGAAGAAAATCCGGTTCAAAAATGGATTGAAATAGGAGAAAAGCAGGAAAAAACAGCAGAATATCTGAATAAAAAATCCAAAATAAGAATAGTCGGAGAAAAAACGGATATAACATTTAATGTTGCCGGCAGAAAGTGGAAAAGCTGTGCGGGAGAATGTAATTTCCCGGACGGTGAAGTTTATACTTCTCCCGTTGAAGACAGTGCCGAAGGCGAAATATATTTTGATTTTCCGCAAATATACAGAGGAAATGAATCACAAAAGGTATATTTAAGACTGGAAAAAGGACAAATTGTCGAGGCAAAAGCCGAAAAAGGCGAAGAATTTTTGAAAAACATGATAAACATGGATGAAGGTTCAAAATTTGTCGGCGAAATTGCAATAGGTACAAATGATATGATACAGGATGTTACGGGAAACATATTGTTTGATGAAAAAATCGGCGGTTCTATTCACATGGCAATCGGTGCTTCATATCCAGATACCGGAGGAAAAAACGTATCCGGATTGCATTGGGACTTGATAAAAAACATGAAAAACGGCGGAAAAATTTATGCCGATGACGAACTTATATATGAAAACGGAAAAATTTTAATATAAGTTTTAATATGATAAAGAAAAAGGAACAAAAAGTTCCTTTTTCTTTTGTAAATTTGCTGACTATTATTGAAAAATGGTCTACAATAATTAATAAAAGAATAAAATACAATACAATAAACAAATGATGACCGTTTGTATAAAAACTTATACAGTAATATAATGGGTAAAAGATTAGGGTAAAGAATGATATCTTCCGAAAAAAATATAGTATCAAACCAATCAACAAAGGATAATCTGTTTACGGAATATCCGTGGTTTTATGCAAATTTTAGAAAAGAAATAGCGGACGGAATAAAAATATTCTTTGAAAAAGAAACTGACGTAAGATTTATCGGTTTGTCAAACGATGATAATATATTGTTTTACGGTGACGAATACTTTGTAAATAAACTTGAAATAAACAAAACCGCAAATTATAAAATAAAGATATCAAAAGGTGCTGTTTCATATTTTTTGGATAGTGCCTTGGGTGCGGAAACAAAGAACTTTGAGTTAAATTACTTAACGGGAATAGAAGCTAATTTAATTAAGTCGTTCAGTGCTTATATTTATAAAAGACTTGAAACCGGTATTGATAAAACCGAAACAAGAGCAACAAAATCAAGTAAAGAATATTCTTTTACATATTTTATAAAAGAAGGAAACAAACATATCGGTAAAATTATAATTTCACTGCCTGATTATGTTTTACCCGAAAGAAGCAATATTGTAAGAAAATCAAATTTTACGGCGGAGGATTTTATAAATGCTAAAACATTTGTAAAAATAAAAGTCGGAAAATCCAAAATAGAATTAAATGATATAAAAGCCTTGGAAGAAGGCGATATTATCGTATTGGAATTAAGCAATATAAATACAATGTCGGTTGAAACGGGTGGCGGAGAAATTCCGTTTAAAATAAATCCGAACCCCGCATTGATAATGAATATAGATAATAACGGAGGCAATGAAATGGAAGAAGGAACAGGCAATAACTCACAAAATATGTGGGATTCGATACTTGTGGACATCGTTGCGGAATTTGATAACGTAAAAATGACATTGGGTGAATTGAAAGAGATATCGGAAGGTTTGGTAATCGATGTCGGAAGCGTTTATGAAAATAAAATAAATTTAAGAGTGGAAAACAAAATTGTTGCAACAGGCGAACTTGTAATAATAAACGACCGTTACGGCGTAAGGATAGATGAAATAAAGCAGAAGAAAAAACAGCCTCAGCCGGAAACAAAGAAACCGACTCCGACTCCGACGGCTCAACCGGCGGGAGCAAAGCCGGCTCCGCAACCAAAAGCGAACCCGCAAGCTCCACAACAAAAGCCGGCAGGAAATAAACAGCTACCGCCCAAAGCACCGGCACCGCAAGCCAAAGACGGCGATAAAAACTTTGATTACAGCGATTTTGAAATAGAAGATGAAAGTATATAAGGGTAAATAATGAACGGCTATATAATAAATTTCACCGTATATACATTGGCAATGATTGGATTTATCGTGCTGGCTTTGTATGTTTATAAAAAGTCAACATATTTTTCTGATAATACAAAAACAAATGTATTTTTAAAAGTTGAAAATACACTCAGATTAAGCCCCACAAAAACGGTGTACGTAATTAAGGCGGGAAACGAAAAATTTTTAATTGCCGCAGACGCAAGCACAACGACAATGCTTGCAAAGCTGGAAAATTCTGACACGGATAACACAATTGAAATTAATCAGGATAAATCACATATAACGGAAGAACTAATAAACAGAGGATAAAATGGATACATTATTAAGAGATTTAAGCCCGGTACTGCAACTGTTAATGGTAATGTCGATGTTCACTATGTTACCGTTTGTATTTGTATGTATGACAAGTTTTTTAAGATACGCAATCGTATTCGGTATATTAAAACAAGCTCTCGGAGCACAACAAATACCGCCTGCAATGGTGCTTGTCGGACTATCCGTAATATTAACGTTTTATACAATGAGTCCTGTTTTTCAACAAATGTACGAAGTCGGTTCAAAACCTTATAAAGAATCCGGTTCGATTGCACTTGCGGTAACGGAAGGTTCAAAACCGTTAAAAGAGTTTATGTTAAAGCAGACAACGGAAAAGAATTTGGCATTTTTCGTGCAATTGACCAGAAAGGAAGCCCCGCAATCGGTGGAAGATTTGACTATATGGGAAGTTGCTCCGGCTTATATATTAAGCGAATTAAAAACCGCATTTGAGATTGGATTTATAATATTTATTCCTTTTATAGTTCTTGATTTGGTAGTTGCGAATGTATTGCTGGCACTCGGTATGTTTATGTTGTCACCGACAATTATATCACTGCCTTTTAAACTGCTGATATTTATAGCCGTTGACGGTTGGAGTTTAATAGTTAACGGACTTGTCGGAAGTTTTAATTAAGGGAAAGAAAATGGAATTATTAATCGAATATTTTACTAAAGGACTTATAACAATGCTGATGATAGCAATGCCGTGCGTATTGACGGCAGCCGGCATCGGTTTGGTTGTAGGTATATTGCAGGCAGTAACGCAGGTACAGGAACAAACAATAGCAGCAGCTCCTAAAATTTTTACCGTATTTCTTGTAATAATTTTATTAAGTTCAACATATATGAAAATAATGGATAATCTGTTTCATGAAGGAACAAATTTGGCATTTGAGGTAATTCCGAAATCACAGGATTTTGTGTTGCCACCCGATTATTATAATTACACAAAGCCGTTTATAGATGAAATGAAAACGGATACAAAAAAAGACATGACTCCGATGACACATTTGTTAAATTCAACAACACCTCCGCAAGGAAACCTCGGAGATAAAACAAAAATGAATTTCTTTAAAAACAAGGCATTGGAAGTTCCGACTCCGAATTTGGCGGAACGTAAAACCATCTTGGAAAATAACAGATAAAAAATCCGCCACAATGATGAATTACGGCGTTATATCATAAAAAATGTAAACGATACGCAAAACAAAACAGAATATTAAAATTAAAAATGCTTGATACAATATTAAGAGAATTTCCTAAATATTTTCCTGAGATAAACAATATACTTATATGCGGAATACCGATATTCGCAAGAGTTGCAGGCTTAATGCGTTCCGCTCCGTTTTTGCAAAGAACGGAAATTCCGAATATTGCAAAAGTCGGATTTGCAATAATTTTTACGGTAATGCTGTCCATACATTTAAAACCGCAAGCCCCCGCAGACGGCATGTCGCTTATTTATTCGTTTATCGTGAATTATATTTGCGGTGCAATTCTCGGATTTATAATAAATTGTATAGTAAAAGCCGTTGAAAGCGGCGGAGATATGATAAACATGCAACAAGGGGTATCTTCCGCAACAATTTTAGACCCGACTACCTCAACGCAAACATCAATTATGGGTAAATTGTTCGGCTTATTAGGGCTGATTATATTTATTGAAATCGGCGGTATATATTGGACTTTTAATGCATTTATAAGAAGTTTTGAAATTTTCCCGATATACGCATACGCAATTCCGCTTGACGAGATAGTAAATATGCCGTATTTAGTAAAAATAACGTCAAATGTTCTATATATCGGTTTGCAGATAGCGGCACCGGTATTGTTGGCAACACTCGGGCAGGATATAATTTTGGGTATAATTTCCAAAACCGCTCCGCAGGTAAACGTATTTCAAATGAGCTTCTTATTTAAACCCTGTATGGGGGCAGCAATTTTAATTGCCGTGTTACCCATGCTTTTTGATGTGATTTGTGATTATTTTTTATCTTTTGCAAATATTTTTTAGCAAAAAAAAAGGGACGTTTAACGGTCCCAAACAATTCGGAATGTAAAAGAAAATTAATTTACTATCCTTCGTGTTTAAAAA
>CAZHCP010000033.1:12059-16425 GCA_964531015.1 uncultured Muribaculaceae bacterium | reverse complement strand
CCCCCCCCCGAAAGATTACAAGCATTCACGCTTAGCGAAGTTCTGATAACCCTTATGGTTCTTGGGGTTATCGCCGCAATAACTCTTCCGACAATGATTGCCAATTGGCAAAAACAAGCCACCGTTTCCGGTTTAAAAAAGGCATATTCAACTCTCTCAAATGCAATGCGTCGTTCAACAGTCGATAACGGTCCTGTTTACACTTGGGGATATTCCGAGATTGGGGGAGGCGGTTATGAAACCGTCTATTCTTATTTACAAACTTATTTCTACTCTTATCTGAATGTTGCGAAATTTTGCGGAGATGATAATATTTTTTCTTCAAACAAATGCTCTTACAAATATAAACCAAGCCCAAATATTTCGGACTCTAATCTTGGGACCGGAGTATTTGATCTTTTTCTTGCTGATGGAACTTATATTGCCGCTTATAGTTGGGACAATAATTCTATTGACTTTTTTGTTGATATCAACGGTTATAAAAAACCAAATGTAGTAGGAAGAGATATTTTTTATATTTCTTTATCAGACTTACTCGGTTATGGAAAAGTAGGTTTCGCTAACAATAAAGAAAATAATAGAGATACCGTTTTGGAAAATTGTCGGACATATTCAGCAATTAGTCGTGGAGCTGCTTGCGGGAAATTAATAATGATGGACGGTTGGCAGATTAAAGACGATTACCCGTGGTAATATCTTGCCGTTTTTAATATAAGAAGCAAAAATATTATTTATATATTTTTTGCTTGAAGAAATATTCTTTTTCAATATACTTTTAAAATAAAAGGACTCGCATTTTATGTGAGTCCTTTTTTATAAATCCGTAAATAACTTTTGCCGATACACAATTTTTATTTGTCGGATTTTGTGAAGTCGTTACGTTGTCGGCTATTTGCCGATAAATTCGGGTTTAGGTTGAACCGGCAAGCCGTATTTAGCCCTCTTTTTTTGATTTTCGTTATACTTCTTTTCCATTTCTTTTTGTTTCTTTTCCATCATTTTTTTGTGCTCAGCTTTGCGTTTTTCCATTTCCTTTTTTTGTTCGGATTTAATTTTTTGAAATTCTTTTTTCTGTTTATCGGTTAAAAGCGTTTCAAAATTTTTCATATTTTCTTTTCTGCAATTATCAGCCTGCATTTTTAATGATTTAATTTCCATTCTTAATTGATGTTTTTTCTTCATCTTTTCATCAGGAGTCAAAGATTTATTTTCATCAATTTTTCTAAATTCGTCAGATTTGATTTTTATGCTTTGCATAATCGGTTTAATATTTTCAATATCTTTTTGTTTATTTAATTCGATTTGCTTTTTTTGCTCATCCGTAAGTTTTAAACGGTGTTCAAATTCAGCCTTTTTAAGTTCCATATCTTCGTGCATAACGGGTTTGTGTTTTCCGTTATGAAATTGCGGGTGTTCTCCCCGTTCAGGAAATTCGGGCGGTAACATATTTTCGGGAGGCATAAAATCACCATGGGGATTTTTACCAAAATGGTTTTCATCGGGTGAAATCGGATGATTATATTTAACTTCCGATTTAACGGGTGCTTTTTTTACTTCTCCCGCATAAGAAGATAATCCCGTTCCAAAGAAAACGCAAACAGCAATTGCTAAAATAAATAAATTTTTTTTCATAGTTTAATCCTTTCAAATTAAATCCTGTAATGTAATACTTAATTCTTTTCTAGCATTAAATAATCTTGAACGTACCGTCCCGACCGGACAATTTAACTTTTGCGAAATTTCCTCATAAGACATATTTTTCATTTCATACATAATTACAACTTCACGAAATTTCGGTTTAAGTGCATCAATCGCATCAATTATCCTTTTTTGTCTTTGTTTTTGTATAAATACATTCTCGATATTTGCCCTTTCATCTTTTATTTGTACTAATTCATCATCTTCCGTAACGGAATTTTGAGAATTTTTGAAATATGAGGATTTCATATAATCACGACACAAATTAGCCGTTATGGTATTTATCCAACTTTTAAATTTCCCGTTTTCATTATATTTATCTAAGTTTTTCCAAGTGCGAATATATACTTCCTGCTCTATGTCTTCATTATGAGTACCCGTCATATTTGAAATAATTTTCCGGATATTATTTCTGTATTTTTCTATAATAGATTTCAATTTATTTCCTTACTCTTACAATCCAAACCAAAATCGCCGAAATTATAACGATAAGAAACCGTACTCATCAATCGGCAAACCGATATCCGTAATACAAGATTCATCTGCTGTTTCTATACTGAAATTATTAACGTCATACATATAATAACAGGTATAGCAGCCCGTTAGTCCGACAAACAAAACAAAGCAACAAGCCAATTTCTTAATTGCGGATATTTTTTTATTATTTTCACGTTTTAAATAAACGGGTGTAACTTCTTTTATCAGTTGAGAAACTCGTTCATATTTGAAATGTTCTTTTTGACAATCTTCACAATTAAGCAAATGTTCGTTAAATGTTTTTTCATCGCCAAAAACAAACAAACCTTCATATTTATTACATTTATTTGAGTTTTCCATTTTTCAGTCCTCTCTATATTCATTATAACGAACCGAAAAAAATTAAGTTCATTTTTTATTCAAAAATTTTATAATAATTTTAAAATATTAAAGAAATCGTGCAATTTTGCAAGCTCACGATTTTTATTTATCAAAGCATTAAAGATAATTACTTTTCTAATTTTAAGGGGAAGTATTTTGCTTCCGTTTAAATCAAAGTTAAACGCAATTTTATCGGCAACACAACTTCAAACACGTATCATGTAATTTAAAACCGTTTTTCAATTTTAAATGTAAAAAATACTTTTCTTACAACAAACCAAAAAGGAATAAGAGGCAACAGTATTTTTAATAAAGCCAACAAAAAGTATCTTTAAAATTAATTTTTCCATTTTGGTCGGTTGAAAAGTTAAATACGTAAAAATATAATAATAAAATCAGTTGCCGTAAACGGCTTTAATTCCCTGCAAGTTATAAATAAGCGTATTTAATGCTTCTTTATTTCCTCTTTTTATTTCCACGAATTTAAACAGCATTTCTCTGCTTGCTTCTGAATCAAGAATGTCAATTAAACCGTCTATTTCTTCATCCGTGAGTGTCAAACGTTCTTGCAACGAGGCAATAAAGTCCAAATCTGATTTTGTTTTTGAGGAAATAAACATATTTCCGTTTCCCGAAAGCAACCAGTTAACATTAACATTATAACATTCTATTAATGCCGCAAAAAACTTCGGTCCCGGTTGGGCTTCATCACGTTCGTAACTGCCTATTGTTCTTAGCGGTATTCCGAGTGTTTGAGCAAATTCTTTGCTCGTGATTTTAAAGTATGCTCTGATTTCTTTAATTCTTTTTCCGATTTCCATAATAATTCCGTTCATATTTTGTTACATTAACCTGAAATACTATTGAATAACATTACATAATCTTGTAATATAGAAATGTATATTACTAATTATTGTACTTCCAACTTTTATTATTATACACTAAAATACAATTTATTGCATTAACCATGTGTACAATTTTAAAAAGAAGTTACAAAAAGTTTAATAAGGAGTGGGGTAAAAAAATGGGTAAACACTTGCGGTTAGTAGTTTCAAACGAAATTAAACCTGTAAAAAAAGATTCTTTATTTTCAAGCATAATATCTGTAAGTAATAAATTAAAGTGTATGTTTATTTCTCGGAACGAAAAAATTTTTGTGCTTAAAGATATTTTGACGGATTTGTACAGAGATTATGAAATTACGACAGGAATTATTGACGAACCTTATTTTATAAAAGCCGAAAAGAAGGTTCGCAGAATTATCAGAGAAAAGAAAGTTGATTATTATTATAATTTGTTAAGAAAGTTAAAAAAACTTAATTAAATTTAAAATTAATAATGATATAATTAAAATATGGGTAAAAAAATCATATCAACAAATAAAAAAGCATTTCACGAATACCACTTGTTTGACAAGTTAAATGCAGGCATGGTTTTGACGGGTACGGAAATTAAGTCAGTAAGAAAAGGTGCCGTTAATTTAAAAGACAGTTTTGTTAAGATAGAAGACGGTGAAGTCTTTTTGTATAATTGTCATATAAGCCTTTATGAGCAGGGTAACAGATATAATCACGAAGAAAAACGAACAAGAAAATTATTATTAAATAAAAAAGAAATTGAAAAATTTGTCGGAAAAATAAAAAAAGACGGATATGCCATTGTTCCGATTGAAATGTATCTTGATAAGGGCTGGGCTAAACTTGAAATAGCACTTGCAAAAGGTAAGAAATTATATGATAAGCGTGATGATTTGGCAAAGAAGGCACAGGCTCGGGATATTGACAGAGCCGTAAAATCAAGGAACAGATAA
>CAZHCP010000033.1:0-11959 GCA_964531015.1 uncultured Muribaculaceae bacterium | reverse complement strand
GCGATGGCATATAAAATAAAACAATTTTTCGATTTTAAGTTATACTATGTACTTACCGTTAAAAAGTTCTTTAACCATTGCCGCTTGCGAGGAAGAATCAATAACGGGTTGTTCGGGTTTCTTTTCTTCTTTTTTTGCCTCTTCAAAATTATGATATTCTTCTTCTTCACGTTGTTGAATTGATTTTTCTTCTTCCTGTTTTTTGGGAGCTTGCGGAACGGTAATTTTCTTTGATAAATCAACATTATCGGAAGTTATCATTTCAATTATCGTGTTTTTTGTTCCCAAATATTTAGAAACGGCATTAACGATTGCCTGATGTTTTGCCCCTTCACGGGCTTGTTTTACAAACATTTCTTTTGAAAAAGCAATAACGACTTTTTCGTTTGAAATTTCAACCGGTCTTGCCAGATTGGAGTAAAAAGAACGGTTAGGCGTACTTTCGATTGTTTGAATTATGGAAACCCAAAGCGTGTGCAAATCGGAGGTTTCCGACGGTTTTACAATCGGTGTTGAAGTTTCGGACTGTTGCGGTTTTGAGGTTTCAACTTCTTTTCTCGGCGGAGCCGGCATTGTTTGTGCGTTTTGAGTGCTTTCGTTTTTATTGTTTATCGAACTTGTCGTAACCGTAGAATTAACAACTTTTTGAACTTCGACAGGGCGAGAAATTGAAATCGGCTGAGTTTGCGTTGCAAAGTTTCCGTTTGCAAGTTTTTGTTCCAGCTCTTCAATCCTTTTCAATAAATTGTCGGCAGACGGTAAATTTTTGTAATTTGTCAAATCGATAATACAAAGTTCTAACCACAAATATTTATTTACGTTACATTGAATTTGTGTTGAATAATAAGCCAATCTGTCTATAATTTGTATTATTTCGGAAAGTGCAAATTTATCCGCCTGTGATTTTGAATTATCATAAGTTTTTTCGTTAATTTGAGTCAAAGAATAAACAAGTTCTTTATCCGTACAATTTTTTACAATCATTAAATCTCTAAAATATTGAGTCAGGTTTGATAAAATTTGAATGGGCTCATTCCCTTTTGAATAAATTTTATCAATAAAAGGAACCGAATTTTGGCAATCGGAATTAATGATATAGTTTGTCAATTCGGATAAGATATCATAAGAAATTTTACCTAACATTTCATTAATATCTTCGGGGATAATTTGTTTGTTTATGCCCAGAACGCTTATTTGGTCAAGCAACGCCAAAGCATCACGCATTCCGCCTTGCGAACTTTTTGCAATCAATCTTATTGCTTCATCGGAAATATTAATATTTTCTTTTTCCGAAATATATTTAAGGCGTTTTGAAATATCATCGGTTGTAATTCTTCTGAAATCAAATCTTTGACATCTTGAAATAATTGTATCAAGCACTTTGTGAGGTTCCGTCGTAGCCAAAATAAAAATAACGTTTTCCGGGGGTTCTTCCAATGTTTTTAAGAGTGCGTTAAAAGCATGCCTTGAAAGCATGTGAACTTCATCGATTACGTAAATTTTATAACGACCGTTAACGGGAACGTATTGGATTTTTTCCAAAATTGCCTGAGTATCTTCAACGCTTCTGTTGCTTGCCGCATCTATTTCAATAACATCAACGGGAATTGAGTTCATAATGTCCAGACAAGCGGGGCATTTTCCGCAGGGTGTAAGGGTCGGGCCTTCTTTACAGTTCAGAGATTTTGCCAAAATTCTGGCAGAAGATGTTTTCCCCGTTCCTCTCGGCCCGCAAAGCAAATAAGCATGTGCTATTCTGTTCAGTTCTATTGCATTGCTCAATGCGTTAACAATGTTTTCCTGACCTATCAAATCGTGAAAAGTTTGCGGTCTGTATTTTCTGTATAAAGGTATATAAGTGTTACTCAATTTGCCGACTCCAAAAATATTTGTTAATATCAATTATAACTTAATTAATAAAAAAAGTATGTAAGTATGAATTTAATTAAACCAAATAAATTAAAAAAAGGCGATACTATCGGAATACTTGCCGTTTCGGGCAGAATAAAAGATTTTGAGAGATTGGAGCGGGCGAAGTCCTTTTTTGAGAAAGAAGGTTATAACGTTGTAATTTCAAATACCTGCAAAACCTCTCACCGTTATATGTCAGGGATTAATGATGAAGAAAACATAAAAGAGTTGGAACATTTCTTCACAAATAGTGACATAAACGCAATAATAGCGGCAAGAGGCGGTTACGGAACATTAAGGTTAATAAATAAAATTAATTGGGATATCATAAAAAATAATCCTAAAATTTTTGCGGGATATTCGGATATTACAACTTTAATAAACTTAATATATAAAAAAACGGGATTAATAACTTTTCATTCCGCAATGCCTAACGGTGATTTTTCGGGAGAAATAAACGAATACACGGCAAAGAGTTTTTTTTCCGCATTATCGGGCGAAACAAAAACGATAAAAGCCGAGAATATAACCGTTCACAAACCGGGCATTGCAAAGGGAATACTTTGGGGCGGAAATTTATCCGTACTTACTTCGCTTTGCGGAACGGATTTTGTTCCCGATAACGATTTAATTTTGGTTTTAGAGGATTTAAACGAACCCGAATATAAAATTGACAGGATGTTGACCCAATTGTTTAACATAAAAGAGATACGAAACAGGATAAAAGGTATTGCCTTCGGTGAGTTTAAGGATGTTCAAAATAATGACATGCTTGACGAAATTAAAAATGAATTAATTTCGGAATTAAACATACCTTCGTGCAGCGGCTTTAACGTTACTCATTCAAAAAAGAAAGATACGTTCCCCGTCGGTGCGGAAGCGGAGTTGAATGCCGAAAACGGTGAAATTAACGTTTTGGGAAATTATACGATATAAAAAACTTAACAAATCAAATTAAAAGAGTTACCATAAAAATAAAGTAAAAAACAGGAGAATAAAATGAGAAGTGATGAAATAAAAATCGGAATAGAAAGAACACCGCACAGAGCCTTGTTATACGGAACGGGCGTAAGCGAAAAGCAAATGAATAAAAGATTTATCGGGATTGCAAGCAGTTTCAGCGATTTGGTTCCCGGGCATTGCGGAATGCGTGAAATCGAAAGACAAATTGAAAAAGGTATTCACTCCGGAGGCGGACAGGCTTTTATTTTCGGAGTTCCCGCTATTTGTGACGGAATAGCAATGGGGCATAGCGGAATGAATTATTCTCTTCCTTCAAGAGATTTAATTGCCGATTGTATAGAATCCGTTGCAAATGCACATAAACTTGACGGTTTGGTTCTTTTGACAAACTGCGATAAAATAACGCCGGGCATGATAATGGCTGCGGCAAGACTTGATATTCCTAGCATAGTTGTCACGGTCGGCCCGATGTCTGACGGTAAATGCAGAAATAATACATTAACAATGATAAAAGGTACGTTTGAAGCGGTCGGCAAATATGCAAGCGGTGAAATAGACGAAAAATTATTAAACGAAATGGAAATAACGTCATGCCCGAGTGCCGGAGCATGCCAGGGCTTGTATACCGCAAACACAATGGCATGCCTGACGGAAGTAATGGGAATGAGCCTGCCGGGTTGTGCGACTTCGGCAGCCGTAAGTGCGAAAACGAAGAGAATTGCATTTGATTCCGGATATATAATAAACGAACTTATCGAAAAGAATATAAAACCATCCGATATTTTAACGAAAGAGTCAATCAGAAATGCAATTATAGCCGATTTGGCGTTGGGAGGTTCAACGAATTCAATATTACATCTTCTTGCTATTTCGAATGAAGCGGGAGTCGATATAACATTAAAAGACTTTGAAGAATTAAGTTTTAAAGTCCCGCAAATAATAAAACTTGATCCTTCGGCAGCAAAAACAATGACCGATTTGGATAATGCAGGCGGTATTCCTGCCGTAATAAAAACGATATACGGTAACATAAAAGAAATGAGCGATACAAAAGGTGTTTCGGGTATCAGTATTTCCGAAATTGCAAAATCGGATATTTGGTGTGACAACGAAGTAATAAGACCGGTTGATAATCCGCTTACAACAAACCCCGGTTTGGCGGTATTGCACGGAAATTTGGCACCGAACGGAGCTGTTGTAAAAATATCGGGTGTTGAAAAAGAATGTTTGGAATTTACCGGAAAAGCAAAAACGTTTAACAGCGAAGAAGCGGCAATGGAAGCTATAATGACCGATAAAATTACGGCAGGAGATGTTGTCGTAATAAGATATGAAGGTCCGAAGGGCGGCCCCGGCATGAGAGAAATGCTCTCTCCGACTTCGGCAATTGTCGGAAAAGGATTGGGTAAAAAAGTTGCACTGATAACAGACGGCAGATTTTCCGGCGGTACAAGAGGACTTTGCATAGGTCACATATCACCGGAAGCACCGGCAGGCGGTATTATCGGAGTTATTGAGGACGGCGACGAAATTTATATAAATATTCCCGGACGAGAACTTACATTGAAAGTTGATGAAAATATCATAAAGGAAAGAATGAAAAACTTTGTTCCTTTGCAAACGAAAGTAAAAAAAGGGTATTTAAAAAGATATTCAAGCGTTGTTTCTTCGTCGGAAAAAGGTGCGATAACAAGTATATAATTAAAAATGAAAAGACTTCACCAAATAGTGAAGTCTTTTTTTGTGCGAATTTAAAGAAAACCGGCAAAAAATTTTTTTTGAAGTTTTAGATTAATGTAATGAGGAGTAAAATATGAAAATTAATTTTTTACCGATATCAAAACCGGTTGCAAAAATAAATACAACTTCCCCGAATACGAACAGAAACCGATTTCCCGGTTTTTATGATTTAAAACCAATGCCGGCTGACAGTGTTTCTTTTACGCATAACAAGGAAACAAAAGATAATAAAAAATCGGTGGTAATCCTTATCGGACCTCCGAACGGCGGAAAAGGTACAAGCTCTTCATACATTACGGAAAAATATAATATTCCGGTAATCGGAATGGGAAATATATTAAGAAATGAGGTCAAAAAAGGAAGCGAATTGGGAAAACTCGCACAGCCTTATCTTGAAGCGGGTACAATGATTCCCGAGGACATTACGTTTGATATTTTCAAAAACAGAATAAAAGAAGAAGATTGCAAAAACGGCTATATTTTGGACGGTTTTCCAAGAACAAAAGCACTTGCCGAAATATTGCAAACATATTTTGATGAACAAAATGATATCAAATTAAATGTTATCGAATTGGATGTTGATGAACACGTATTGTATGACAGATGTGAAAAAAGATATGTTTGTTCGGATTGTAACAAGGTTCATTCCATCGACAGAGAAGAATATGACGGCGAAGTACCTCTTTGCACTTGCGGCGGTACACTCATAAAGCGAGATGATGACACCGTGGAAAAATTACAAAAAAGAATTAATTATTATAAAACAACAACCATGCCGGTTATTGATTTTTATAAAGATAAAGGTGTTTTAAACAAAATTGAAATTAAAACAACTTCATACCCGATATCGGAAATGACGGATAATATCGATAAAATCTTGGAAACGGAAGAAGATAATTAATTGTTATATTCTTTTTTTGAATTTAAAAATTCCTCTAAAACCCGCAGAGAGCGTTGAGCCAATAATTCGTTTTTTAATTTTTTGTTTTTTCGTGTCTTTTTATCAAGGTCAATTTCCGCTAAAATTCCCCAATTTGAATTAATGGGTTGGAAAGAAGAATGTCCTTCAAAAGATATGTAATGAGTCAATGCACCCAAAACCGTTTCTTGCGGGAGTTCAAGCAACGGAAGATTTTTTATAAGTCTTGCCATATTTAAACCCGCAAGCAACCCTGACGCTATCGACTCGGTATAACCTTCCGTTCCCGTAATTTGACCGGCAAAGAAAATATTTTGATTTTTGCGTGTTTGCAAGGTCGGATTTAATGCTTTCGGACTGTTTATAAACGTATTTCTGTGCATAACCCCGTATCTTACGATATTTGCGTTTTCAAGCCCCGGAATTGAATTAATAAGTTCCTTTTGTGCCCCCCATTTTAAATTTGTCTGAAAACCGACAAGGTTATATAAACTTGCCGATTTATTATCCTGCCTTAATTGCACTACCGCATAATTTTCAACGCCCGTTCTTTCATCCGTTAATCCCACGGGTTTTAACGGTCCGAAACGCAACGTATCAACGCCTCTTGAAGCCAAAACCTCAATCGGCAGGCAAGATTCAAAAAATTTTGCATTCTTTTCAAAAGATTTTAATTCTATTTTCGGTGCGTTTATCAAAATGTTATAAAAATTTTCGTATTCCTCTTTGTTCATCGGACAATTTATGTAATCCGCACCGCCTTTGTTATAACGGTTTAAATAAAATGCCTTTTCAAAATCAATAGACTCTTTTTCTATAATAGGAGCGATTGCATCAAAAAAGTATAAATAATCTTCGCCCAAAAATTCTTTGATATTGTTTGAAAGTTTATCGGACGTTAAAGGTCCTGAAGCAATAATTGTCGGAATATCCGTATTTATTTCCGTGACTTCCTCTCTGTGAACTGTTATAAAAGGAGAGTTCTCTATTAAATTCGTAACGGAAGAAGAAAAAAACGTTCTGTCAACCGCTAACGCACCGCCTGCCGGCACTTGTGATTGAAAAATTAAAGGCATTAAAACGGAACCGAGTTTTTCCATTTCGTGCTTTAACAAGCCCGAAGCATTTGTAATGTCGTAAGAGCCGAGGCTGTTTGAACAAACAAATTCGGCGAAATCGGAAGTTTTGTGTGCCCCCGTTTCTTTATCGGGTCGCATTTCGTATAAGTCAACGTATATTCCGGCTTTCGACAACTGCAAAGCAGCCTCGCTGCCCGCCAATCCGCCGCCTATTACTCTTACTTTTTCCATTTCAAACTCCTCTTTTCTTTATTATTGCATAAAAAAATGTAGCCCGATTACAAATTTCGTTGTAAAATATAAAACATGGACGAAATGATTAACATATTGTTGTTTGATGAAGAGGAAACAACGCAAATATTAACGGAAAGCTACTTAAAAGAAGTATCTTTCCCTTTTACTTTGTCAAAATTTAAAGAATTTGATGAGGATTTTATTCCGAAAAATGATACAAAAAAAATAATTATTGTAAACATAAATACAATAAATACCAATATATTGGAAAAAATTTCACGTTGTTCGCAAAATAAAAATAATTACTTTGTGATAATTTCTTATGATAAATCCGCTGATTTAAAAGTTAAGGCATTGAGAGTCGGTGCAAAAGAATTCTTGGAAAAACCTTTAATAAAAACAGATTTTGTATATGCTATGCAAGCTTTATATAAAAACGATATTAAAAAAAATACTTCTGATAACAAATCAAATATAAATATTGTTGTTTCCACAAAAAAAGAATCAGGCAAAACATTTTTTGCGTTTAATCTTGCAAAAGAAATTGCCGATGTTTCAAAATGCAATGTATTATTGCTCGATTTTAACAACAGTTTGAATGATATTTCTTCTTATACGAGGTTTGAATTTACGTACAATACACCTTGGTTTATTAACAAATTTGCAAATACGGATGATAATATTTTTAAACACGCTCAAATTTATCCGAACTCGTCTTTGTATGTAATCGGAACCGGCATGAAAAGAAATGAAGTATATGAAATAGATAATAATAATGTTGAAAAATTTTTGAATAAAGCAAGAGAGCATTTTAAATACATAATTATAGACTTGAACGGAGATTTGCCGAAAACAAATGAAATAATCAAAAAAAATGCAGATACGGTTTTTTGTATAATGGAACCTGATTTGTCTTTATTTATGAATTCTAAAAATTATATTCACCAATCATTTGGAAATAAAGACGTAAAAATAATTCTAAATAAATATAATCAGAAAAAAGATGAAAAAATGATTACTCATTATGAACAGGCTGTTGAACAAAAAATATTTTTTAAAATACCGAAAAATTATTTGGCTACAAATTCTGCAATATCGTGCTATAAAACAATAAAAGAAATAAGCCCGCAACTTGATATAACACAAGCATATATAAGTATTGCGGAAAATATTGTTAATAAGGGTTAAAAATGAATATAAAAGACAGGCTTGCCGAATTTGTAACAAACAAACAATCGGAATTAAATACCGACATAGAGTATGAAAATATAGAAAGTATTTTTGAAAACGACAAGTTTGCAACGGATATTTTATCAAACTGCATAAATGAAAACAAAAACATTTTTTTAATATGTTCCTCCGGTTGCGATAAAACACTTTCGTGCAAGTATTTATATAACTTTTATAAAAATAAATCCTTTGTTGAGGAAACGGAGTCTTTTAAAGAAAGTTTAAAATATTCAAATTCTAAAACCGTTATAATTACAAATCCCGAAGGAAAAGATTTTATTAGAGCGTTGGAATATATGTTGTCAGGGCTGAAAAGTTTTGTTTTGGCTTTTAATTTCAGAACATATAAGGATATATTGGAAAGTTTAATCGTATTAATTGCAATAAACGGAAAAAATCTGACAAATGTTAATATAACTCATTTGCTGAAACAAAGCGAAGCCGTGTTGGTTTATATTGACAGAAACGAAGACGGACTTTTTTCAATTACCGATATTTCCGAAATTACCGGCGTTGATAAAGAACTGAACTTAAAACAACGATATAATTCAAGAAAAATAAAAATCAACGAAAACAACTTAAATTTTGAAAGTGCGGAAATTAATGAAAATGTATTTAAAAAAGATTTTGGAAGACAGGAAACGCAGAAAGATATTTTTCAGGCAACACAAGATATATCTCAAACTGAAACAAAAGTTGAAGAAACTTTGCCGATTAGGGAAGAACTTTTCGGAGAAATAATAAAAAATGTTGACGAAAATTCGGTTAGGGATAAAGAAACCGCTTCGAAAAAGATAAATAAGTATAAATTATTAAAAGAAAAAATACATAACAAAAATAAATAGAATAATATATCGGAATAAAAAATCATACCGATATATTATTTTTTGAAATTAATTCCGTTAAAGTATTACGCCCTTAAAACCCTTGTAAATTAAAGCGTTGAGAATTCATCTAAATCTAAAGGTTTAGATGAAAGATTAATCGGATTATGTAGTATTATTCATCAAATTATGGATGAGAAAGAAAACCCGGGAATGTATATTAATACTATAAGCATGATATTTACAGGGGGCTTGGGTGTGTATGAGAAACATCGAATTAAACAAAAAAATAAAAATTGTACTCGTTGATGACAATTTTGAACATTTACTCGGAATCAGAGAATTAATTAAATTGGAAACAAATTTTGAAGTAATTGCAACGGCTACAAATGCAAATATTGCAATTAATCTTGTCAAAAAATATCAACCTGACATTGTGTTAATGGATATTAACATGCCGGAAAAAGACGGATTAACGGCAATCAGCGAAATGGAAAGGCTTGATTTGGACACAAAAATAATTGCGTTGACGGGTTATGATGATTCCGATTTAATTTTCCGTGCAATTAAAATGGGCGCAAAAGGATATATTTTAAAAACCATGGCATCTGCACAATTGGTGTTTGCAATTGAAGAAGTAATGCAAGGTAAAATCTATTTGCCTTCAGGATTATCTTCAAGATTTTTTGAATATTTCCAGAAAACATTTAAGGAAGAATCGACAAATAAAGAAGAAAAAGAAAACTTATTGCAATATTTAACACAAAGAGAAGAAGAAGTATTGGAATTGTTAACGCAAGGAGTAACATATAAAGGAGTTGCTCAAAAATTGTTTATAAGCGAAACAACGGTAAAAACTCATGTTAATAACATTTTCCAAAAATTACAGGTAAATGACAGAACGCAAGCCGTATTATATGCCATTAACAACGGTTTCTTGAACAGAAAAAAATTAAAAATGGCAATATAATACACGGTAAAAAGTACAAAAATGAAAATAACGCACAATACACTTCAAAAATACATATTGGACAACTCTGTAAAAGATTATACGAAAAAGACCGTAACGGGTCTTTTTCGTTCGATTTTGGAACCGATAATTTCAAATCAAAAATTTGAAGCTCATATATTTTTCAGGTTATTTGATTTGGAAGAAAAAGAGTCAATAATAAAACGTCTTGAATTTTCGGGAGCAAAAATTCATTCTTATAACGATAATTTAAAGAATTATAATTTAAACTCCGAGGAAGAAAATGAAATTTGGGGTAAAACCGAATTTACCGTAATATTGGGGCAAAGGTACTCCGTTGCATTGATTTGGGATTATGAATTATCACAAACAAGCGGTTATACTCCGGTTTGTCTTATATATAATTCTTCAAAAATAACGGAAATAATTAAAACGATTGCCGATAATTCCAAAACGGATTTAAAAGAAATAATCGGGAAATATACACCCGACAGACGTGAAAATTCAATATTAAATAAATCCGTAAAAAACATAGCGGATTTGCTGAATGACAAGAGTGAAGAATTAACATTTTCGGAAGCCGAAAAAAATCATGAAGAGGATAAAAACGAAACGTTAAAAAATGCAACAGCGGTTTCGGAAAAAGCAAAATTTATTGCACATGAAATAAAAAATAATTTATCGGTTATTAATTTATATACCAAAATTACCGAAAAGCGTTTTGAAAAAATTGAAACAAACGCTGAAACACAAGAATCGGTGAATACTGCATTAAAAAATATACAAAAAGCCTCCGAAAGTATTTCTTATTTGATAAATGATTTAAGGTGTCTTTCTCTTCCTCATATCAGCGAAGTTAACATAAAAAATACAATATTTAATACAATAATGTTGTGCGAGGAAAAAGCAAAAAATAAAAATATAAATATGGAAGTTAAGAATATTATTGATGAAACGTTAAATACCGATAAAGTAAAAATCGAGTGTGCAATAATGAATATAATTTATAATGCGATTGAAGCCTGCGATTTCGGAGGAAAAATCGAAATTGATACAAAAAAAACTTCCGATTTTTACGAAATAATAATTTCAAATAACGGTGAACCGATAAAAAAAGAGCATATAAATAAAATATTCATTCCCGATTTTACGACAAAGGAAAAAGGTAACGGCTTAGGGCTTGCCGTTTGTAAAAATCAATTAAATTTAATCGGCGGAGATATAGAATTAATCGGCTCGGACGAAGAAAAAACCGCTTTTAAAATAAAAATATTAATAAAATAATATATTCTTCTTAAATAATGTATAATAAAATTATGGAAAAAATGACCGTAAAAAAATATACATTAAAAAAAGTTACTACCGAAGTAAATTATAAAATCGATTATGAAAAAGAATTAAATCCGCAACAATTTGAAGCCGTAAAACAAAAAGACGGTGCAATATTGGTTATAGCCGGAGCCGGCAGCGGAAAAACAAAAACATTGACATACAGAGTCGCAAGGCTGATTGAAGACGGCATTAACCCGAAAAATATTTTACTTCTGACTTTTACCAAAAAAGCGGCACAAGAAATGCTTTCACGTGCAACAATTGTTTTGGATTCACGTTGCGAACAGGTGGAAGGCGGAACTTTTCATTCTTTTGCAAATTTGATATTACGCAGATACTCTTCGTATTTGGAATTGCAAAATAATTTTACGATTACCGACAGGAGCGACAGCGAAGATATTATAAACCATATAAGAAGTTTGGAAATTGATAAAAAAGAAAAACGCTTTCCTAAAAAACACACTATTTTGGATATTTGTTCAAAAGCAATAAACAAAAATATTCCCGCAGATGAAATAATTGCCGCCGAATATAAGCAGTTTGAGCATTGTTGCGAGAAAATAAACGAAATAATACAAAAATATAATGAATATAAGCATAAAAACTCCTTATTGGATTATGATGATTTGCTTTTATATTTGCGAACTTTGCTGGAAACAAATGCCGATATAAGAAAAAAACTTTCAAATCAATATAAATATATAATGGTTGATGAATATCAGGATACGAACACAATACAGGCTCAAATTATAAAATT